>CAISJH010000761.1 GCA_903885585.1 uncultured beta proteobacterium | reverse complement strand
TCTGGGTGGCGAACGCTCAGGACCAGGCCGTGGCTTTGGAAAGCTTGCGGGACGCCGGCATCGTGCCTGGCACTCTGCGTTGGGCGCAAACGCCCGGGGTGTTTTTCTTTCTTCGCGATACCACCGTATGGGCTCAAGGCCCCAAGGGCGAGGTGGGAGCCGTGAACTTTCGTTGGAGCCACTACGGCACCGCTGGTTGGTGCGCCCGGCGCCATGCGGGTGACGCAAGAGCAGTGGCCAGTTGCACACCCAAGTTCGATGCCTTGCGCGAGGGCTTGGATGCGGCGATGGGGCGCGAGCTCCTCCGCCAATCCAGCCATGCAGGCGGCGCGGCTCGTGCTGGCCGCACCTTTGACAGCGACATCGCGCTGGAGGGTGGCGCCCTGGAAAGCAACGGCGAAGGTACCCTGATCGCGAACGAAGCCTTCTTGCGCCAACGTAACCCCGGCCGCAGCCGCGCCCAGCTCGAGAACTCACTCAGGCGCTTGCCCGGCGTGCGCCACGTGGTTTGGGTGGCCGAGGGCTTGGCTGAAGATCCACAGATGCGCGCCAGCATCACCGCCCAACATGTGGGTTGGGGCACCGGCGGTCACACCGACGAGTTTGTCCGTTTTGCCGACGCCCGCACGGTGCTGCTCGCGTGGCCAGAAGACGAGGATGCCCAACAGCACCCGGTCGCCCATTTGACACGCCAGCGCATGGAGAAGAACCTGGCGCTGCTGCAAGCCTCCCGTAACGCCAAAGGCGAGCGCCTGAAGCTCATCAAGGTCCCGATGCCACGCCCGATTCAGCGCGAAGTGGTGTTGCGCGATGATGCGGATACCAGCTGGAGCGATCAATGGCGTACGGCCGATTTCCCGCCCGGCGAAGGCCGCAAGGCTGGAGATGTGCTGCTGCAGATGGCGGTGGCCAGCTACTTGAACTTCGTCATCGCGCCCGGTTTGGTGTTGTTGCCAGATTACCTGCCCCACGGCACACCGCTCGAGCGACAAGCGCGCGTCGAAAAGCTGTTCGCAGATGCCTTCCCAGGCAAGCGGGTCGTGTTCATCGACGCGATCGGCTTGAACTGGTATGGCGGCGGCCTGCATTGCGCGACCTTGAACGTGCCCTGACGGTCTGAATCCATCGCGCCGCACGGCGGTCGAATTCTGGCCAGATATGACAGCCTGTCTCGTGGCGCCCAGTTGCCCGCGAGAGTGGGGGAAGTCCAAAGTCATTCAAATTGCAGTCCTGCATAACTGCTGAATAAGCAGTGAATGGTCTTGGTCGATCGCCGCAAGAAACCCTCAAGGTTCCCGTAGAACGCCGATGCACAATGCAAGTGGTTGTGCGGATGGGCGGCGCAGACGGAGTACCGATGGCATCGGATCTGCAGTGGACTTATGACCGAAACGAGTGCTGGGGCCCGGACGGCGAGCCCTTGCTCAGTGCCGCGTTGGTAGGCGAACAGCTGCTGCTGCGGGTGCGCAACTCGCGCCGCTTCGGACTGGAAGTGGTGATCGCTGCCGTCGGCAGCGACGACCTTCACGGCGGCGACGACGGGCCAGCGTTCAAGATCAGCTTCGATGACCGTGCGCTGCAGCCGTTGCAGGCCCGCGTGCAGGACAAGCAGCGGCTGGCCTTCGTCGCCGATGTGCGGCACATCCTTGGCGAGCTGAACTGCACCAACCGGCTGCGACTGCACGCCCGGCGCGATGGCGGCGGCGTGTGGCTGCAGCTGGATGCAGCGATCGACGACCTGCGGCTGGACCGCCTGGTGGAGCCGGACAGCCAGATTTTGCTGACCTATCCACGGCCCGAACGCCAGGCCGCCGTGCGGCAGGAAGCGCAGGCCTTGCACGCGCCCACAGCGCCGGCCGGGCCGTCGGCAGTGGCCGAGCTCATCAGCGCCGTGGCGCCCCTGGCGGGCTTTGCCGTGGGCGCCAAGCTGGGCCGGTCGATGTTCGGGTCCAACCGCCGTGACTGAGGCTGCCGCGCTGGGGGCACGCCCGACCTCGGCCGCGCCCTCGCCGGCACCCGATCGGTCTGCCGATCCCGCCAACGAAGCACCGCCGCTGTCATTCGCCCAATGGCGTGCGCTGGCCTGGCTGTGCCGCACAGTCGAGGCCCCTGATGCCGTCATCGGCCGGCTGATCGGACCGCGGGCGCCACCATGCGCCCAGGCATTGCGCCAAGCCCAGGCGGCGTGGCAGCGGCGGTGCGGCGACCCAGCGGCCATCCGCCACGCGGCGCCGGTGCGCGCACTGGCTGCGCTGGCGACAGCGGCCCGCGACCTGGCGCAGCGCCTGCAGGCGCGCCCAGTCGGCTATTTCAGGCCAGCGGGCCATGCCATCGGCCAAGGCCTGCTGCTGCAGATGCCGGCGATGAAGGCCTGGCTGCAGACCGGCTTCGTGCAGGCGGCAGCGGTGGCGCACGGCGCCCCGCACGACGAAGCCCTGGCGCGAGCCGGTGAAGCCGTGGTGCGACAGTGCCTGGCACTGAGTGGCGCCGACGACAGTTTCGAGCGGCGCTGCCATCTGGTGCAGTTGCTGAACGACCACGGCCACGGCGCACCCATGCTGAGGATGGTGCAGCGCGCCGGCCACGGCTGGCTGCCCAAGGGCTGGGCTGAAGGCTGGGACCAACTCACCGGCATCGGCGAGGACATGGCGGCGATCAATGCACTGCAAGCCGCGATGGCCCAGGCGACGCCGGCACTCGCACAGTGGGCCCAGGAGCCGAAGCCGGCACTGGCAACAACACCAACGCCAACGGCCGAGGCGGCTGCAACGCCCGGGATGTCCGCGCGCGGGCCGGGCACGCAACTCGCCGGGCTGCCCGTGATCCTGCGCGCTCGGCACCTGCCGAAGCGCTTGCTGTGGGGCAGCGGCGTGGCGGTGGTGCTGATGCTGGCCGCGGGCCTGGCCCTGCACCTGACCGCTGGCAACGGCGCTTCCGATGCGCGCTGGGTCGTTTTCCACGTCGACGACGCCAAGACAATGGCGATCGACCCCGCCAGCATCCGCCGCGACGGTCGGCAGCTGACCTACCGGGTGGGCGTGGCCAGGCCCCGCGAGCAGCGGTCGTCCGTGGCGGTCTTCACTGCAGATTGCGTGACGCAGCAGCGCCAACTCGAGACCGTGCAGCACTACAGGGGCACGCACTACGAGACAGCAACCCGCTACGAGGTGCTGGGCACGCCGGCAGGCGCGTGGCCGCCGTCCGGTATCGACGTGGCGCTGCTGCGGGCGGCCTGCGCGCAGCCTTGAGCGGCCGGCGAGCGTGCCGGCAGAAGGCATCGGCACGATGCCCTGGCCCGCCACCGCGGCGGCGTGCGTGAGCTCTGCACCGGTCTCGCTGATGAGTACCGCCTTGTCGGGGGTGGAGTTGCCCAGCAGCTGGCGCAGGCCGTCGTAGTCGGGCTCGTACAAGCCGAAGTCATCGGTCAGGCCGATCTCGTCCAAGTGCTGGGCCAGGCGGTCCTCGATACGGAAGTGCTCGCGGTTGATCAGGCAGGCCGCGCCGACCAGCCGGGTCGCGTCGGCCTCCCGAGCGGCCTCGGCAAGCGTGCGCATGAAGGGGTAGCGGGCATCGGTGTCGGCGTTCTCGTTGCCCACGCCCCACAGCACCACGCTGGCACGGTTGGCATCGCCGCGCACCAGTTCCAGAAGCTGGTTAGTCGGCCCTGCAAAACACCGTAACCCATTGTCATCATTGAGATTTCAGGCCCCGATGGCCACCCAAACTCCCCCACCTGTGGCCACCGCAAACTCCCCCACCTGAAGTGATCGGGGACGGGGTGTAGAGCCGGCGCCGTCGGCACCCGTTGGCAGGACG
>CAISJH010000760.1 GCA_903885585.1 uncultured beta proteobacterium | reverse complement strand
GTGCGCCCGGCACGGGCGCACTCTTGGAGGTGCAAGTCCTCCCGTAAGTTGATCACAGCGAACGAAGCGAAGCGCAACTGCATGAGGGTGACCGAGTGTGGGAAGGAAGCGTGGAGCGAAACTGCGAGCCGATGAACAAGAACTGCATAGAAGGCGCTGCCAAGCAGGGCGAGCGGGCCATTTACCGCGAAGCCCTCGTGATCAAGGCGAAGTAGCGTAGATGCAGCGGTTGTGCAGCGAAGGAGTGCGTTCTTACCCGGGGAGATCTCGCCTTGTTTCTGAAAGGAAGACGGCTTTGCCGGAGCGAGAAGTCAGCAGAGGTCGTAGTAGTTGGAGCCGGGGCCGCTGAGGCCACAAGGCAAGAGCGAAGGACCGAACGAGAGTGAGTGAGCGAGGACAAGGGGATGTCAAAGGCCATGCGTCAGATGCTGGGGCAACCCGGGCGGGCAGGAGAGCGGCACGGTGAAGCCGTGAGTGATCTTGCCAGCGACGAAGCCTGCGGCCCGCCTCTTGAGCATCCGCGCACAGGGTCGGCAAAGCAGCTGGCAGGCACAGGTGGCCTGCTGGAGGCGTCGCTGACGAGACAGAACCTGCAACTGGCGTGGAAGCGAGTTAAGGCCAACAAGGGCGCAGCTGGGGCGGACGGGCTCGACATTGAGCAAACTGCCCAACTGCTGCGCCAAAGCTGGCCAGACATTCGTCAAGCCCTGCTGCAGGGCACCTACCGGCCCAGTCCGGTACGCAAGGTGTTGATTCCCAAGCCGGACGGTAGCCAGCGCGAGCTGGGCATCCCGACGGTGACAGATCGATTGATCCAGCAAGCACTGTTGCAAGTGCTGCAACCGCTGATCGACCCCACCTTTAGCGAACACAGCCACGGGTTTCGCCCCGGCCGGCGTGCGCATGATGCGGTCAAGGCTGCGCGGGCGTACGTGCAGTCGGGCAAGCGCGTGGTGGTGGACGTGGACTTGGCCAAGTTCTTTGACCGAGTCAACCACGACATCCTGATCGACAAGCTCAGAAAACGCATCGATGATGCTGGCGTGATCCGGCTGATTAGAGCGTACCTGAACACCGGGACCATGGACAGTGGTGTGATGGTCGATCGCCATCTGGGCACGCCGCAAGGCGGACCGCTGAGCCCATTGTTGGCTAACGTGCTGCTCGACGAAGTGGACAAGGCGCTGGAGGTGCGGGGTTACAGCTTCGCGCGCTACGCCGACGACTGCAACGTCTACGTAGGCAGCAGACGAGCCGGCGAGCGGGTGATGGCCCACCTCAGGAAGCTGTACGCCAAACTCCGGCTTCAGATCAACGAAGCCAAGAGTGCGGTGGCGAGCGCCTTCGGTCGCAAATTCCTGGGGTATGCGCTGTGGGTGGGCAAGGGCAAAGAAGTCAGGTGTGCAGTGGCCAAGAAGGCGCTGGACAACTTCAAGGCCCGCATCCGTCAACTCACACGCCGCTCAGGTGGGCGCAGCATGGCGCAGGTGGTGGAGAAACTCAGACCCTACCTGCTGGGTTGGAAGGCTTACTTCGGGCTGGCGCAAACGCCTAAAGTTTGGCGAGAGCTGGACGAGTGGCTGCGCCACCGATTGAGGGCCATCCAGCTCAAGCACTGGAAGCGGGGCAGCACGATCTACCGGGAACTGATGGCGTTAGGTGCCACCCAGAGCGCTGCCGAACGGGTGGCGGATAACTCCCGCTGCTGGTGGCGCAACAGCCGGGGCGCCCTTAACACCGTGCTGACTATTGCGTACTTCGACCGACTGGGCGTACCCAGACTGTCATGACCTCAAGCTCTCGAACCGCCCGGTGCGGACCCGCATGCCGGGTGGTGTGGCAGGGGCGCCTCCGTCACGGCGGCCCC
>CAISJH010000759.1 GCA_903885585.1 uncultured beta proteobacterium | reverse complement strand
GCGTGGGGTCGGAGTTCGCGCTCGTCTTTCCCTGCGCGCCAGCGCCAGCGCCAGCGGAAGATACAGGGCCCACGGCGGCACCAACGGCAGGCGCGACGGACCTGTTGGCTCCACGAGAAGAGCCGGTTGCGGCCCCCGGTTTCGCAGCTGCAGCCCATCAGGATGCCTCGACGGCAACCACCCCTGCTGCCGATATCGCCACCGCTCCAGATCCCGAACTGCAGGACCGGCTCCTGGAGCTGGACCAGGCCCTGCAAGGCAAGATGATGAAGGCCCGGCAACTGGCCGAGGACATCGGCCTCAGCCTGCAGGGCACGGGCTGGGCTGAAGCGTTTGCGCCCATCCGGAGCGATACCCAAAGGCTGCGCTTCAGCCAGGCACGTGAGGGCCTGCTCGACTTCTCACGAAGGTTGCAGGCCCAAGCAAGGGGAGAATCATCGCCGTGACCACCCGACCGCACATCCTCATCATCGATGACGTCATCGAGAACGTCGGCTTGCTCGGGGACACGCTGGCCGACCTGGCCGAGGTGCAGTTCGCGACCTCCGGCAAGGAGGGGTTGGATCTGGCGCGCTCCGCGCCACCGCACCTCATCCTGCTGGACGTGATGATGCCGGACATGGACGGCTTCCAGGTGCTGGAGCAGCTGAAGCGCGACAAACGCACGGCGCAGGTGCCGGTGCTGTTCGTGACGGCACGCACGGATGTAGAGACCGAGTCCCGGGGATTGATACGGGGGGCCGTGGACTTCATCCAGAAGCCCATTCGCGCCGAAGCCGTGCGGTCCCGGGTCCAGTTGCACCTGCGACTGAGCCGGCAGAGCGCCGAGTTGTCAGCCGCCAATGCCTCACTGGAGGGACGGGTCGACCAACGCTCGCAGGAGCTGGTGGACGCGCTGAGGCGGGCCGAGGCCAGCGCGCGTGCCAAGGCCAGCTTTCTGTCGCGCGTGAGTCATGAGCTGCGCACCCCGCTGAACACCGTCATCGGCCTGGCCCAGGTGGGCCTTCGGGATGCAGCTGCCGGCCTGCCCGTGGAGACCCACTACGCGCGGATTCTCTCGGCGGGGCAGGAGCTGCTGGGGGTCGTCAACGATGTGATCGACTTCTCGGCCCTGGAGATGGGCGGCCTCAGCGTCAAGAACACACCCCTGCACTTGGCAGACACCGTCGCGCAGGCGGTACAGAAAGTGGAGCCCGCTGCAGCGGCCAAGGGTTTGTCGCTGCAGGTGACCTGGGTGGTCAGCGACGCGCTGGTCGTGCTAGGCGATGCTCAACGGGTGGAGCAGGTGCTGGTGCAGCTGTTGTCCAACGCGGTGAAGTTCACCGAGGCCGGGCACGTGCACCTGGACATCCGCGAAACCCGAGACCAGGTGATCCTGGAGGTGTCCGATACGGGGATCGGCATGAGCCCCAAGCAGCTCGACAAGCTGTTCCAGCCCTTCGAGCAGATGGACGGCTCCAACACCCGACCCTACGCAGGTCTGGGCCTGGGCCTGGTCATCGCCCAGCACCTGGCCCAGGAAATGGGCGGGCTGATCGAGGTGTCAAGCCTGCCGGGCGAGGGCACCGAGGTCCGTTTCAGCCTGATGCGCTCCAGCGGGCACGACGCCTCAGCACCCGATCAACAGGCCCCGATGCTCGGACGCCTGCGCGGCCTGCGCTTGCTGGCCGTGGAAGACATCGAGGTGAATCGCTTTCTGCTGACCAGGATCTTCCAGCAGGAGGGGGCCACGTTTCACTTCGCGGAGAACGGGCGCGACGCCATCGAGGCCGTGACCCGCGCGACGGGGACGTCCGCCGAGGGCCCTGACTTCGACGCCGTGCTGATGGACATCCAGATGCCTCTGATGGACGGCTACGAGGCCACCCGCCGCATCCGGGCTCTGGCACCAAGCCTGCCCGTGATCGGACTGTCGGCGCATTCCCTGCCCCAGGATCGCACCAAGTCCCTGGCCAGCGGCATGTCAGCCCACCTGGCCAAGCCGGTGGATGTGGACGAACTGGTGGGAGCGATCCTCAGAGCCTGTGGACGCACCGTACCGGAATGGCGAACGGCCGCACCGTTGAGCCAGCAGGCGGCGACCGAGCTGGGCCCGGCTGGCGTCCAACCTGGGCCGGCTGTCTCAGTCCCAGCCCAGCCCGCGGGCCTGGCCTCAACAGGCTTGGCCGAGCCATCCGCTCCCACGGTCGATTGGGCTGCTCTGGCCAGCAGCCTGGGAGCGACCGAGGCCTTCATTGATCAGTTGGCCAAGGCCATGGCACGCAACCTGGGCGGCAAACCAGAGGCATTGCGCGCCGCAGCCGCGCAATGCGATCATGAAACGCTCCAACGAGAGGCCCACTCCATCAAGGGGATTACCGGCAACGTCAAGGCGCAGGTGGCCTTCGAACTTGCGCAGAGCGTCGAGCTGGCGAGCAAGGAGGTGCGCGAGGAGGCCTTCAGCCTGGCCGATCGGCTCGCGGCCGAGGTCGACCGGGTGCTGGCCGCTGCCCAGGCCCGGCTGCGGAACTGATCAGGCGAGTGACCGCCGCCAGGCGGTGCGGGGCCTCGGGCTCTGGACCTCAGGGGCCGAACCAGCCCTGCTGAGCTTCCCCAGCGGTCTGCCGCACCACGCCCTCTTGCACCTGCAGAAGGCCCTGGACGAACCAACGAATGGCCAGGGGATAGATCTGGTGCTCAGCCTGCAGCACCCGGGCAGACAAGGACGCCTCATCGTCCCCCGGGAGCACGGGCACAGCAGCTTGCACCACCACGGGGCCGTGGTCGAGCTCGGGCGTGACGAAATGCACCGTGGCACCAGCAATCTTGCAACCGGCCTGCAAGGCGCGCTGATGCGTGTGCAGACCGGGAAATGAAGGCAGCAGCGAGGGGTGAATGTTCAGCAGACGCCCTTCATAACGCTGGACGAAACCGGCGCCCAACACCCGCATGAAGCCGGCCAGGACCACCAGGTCGGGCCGGTGGCGGTCCAGCGCTGCCGCCAGGGCCTGGTCAAAAGTGAGGCGGTCGGCATAGGCTCGGTGATCCACCACCTCGGCCTCGATCCCACAGGACCGCGCAAAGTCCAGCCCGGCCGCGCCTGGCCGGTTGCTGATGACCGCAACCACACGGGCCGGCCAGTCTTCTGCAGCGCACGCACGGACCACAGCCTCCATGTTGGAGCCGCGGCCGGAAATCAGGATGACGATGCGCTTCATGACCTGGGTCAGTGTAAGAGTCCCTCCCCCTCGGCTCCTGCTGCCGCCCATGAACCCTCTTGGTGCACAGACCACGCCATGACCGCCCTGGCCCAGAACCACCAGGGCTCCGGCGACACGTTCACCTGACATCAAGACCCGACACGCTGGAATGACACCACCGTGCTTGCACTGGCGTCTGCGAGAATCCAGGCTTTGGATTCACCGCTCAGCCCCATGCCATCCCGCGTCCTCTCTGGCATGCGCCCCACTGGCGCCCTGCACCTCGGTCACTATCACGGGGCCCTGAAGAACTGGGTGAAGTTGCAGGACGAGCACGAATGCTTCTATTTCGTCGCTGATTGGCACGCCCTGACGACCCACTACGAGAGCCGCGAGGTCATCGAGAAGACGGTGTTCGACATGGTCATCGACTGGGTGGCCGCAGGCCTTGACCCCTCCAAGTCGACCATCTTCATCCAGAGCCGGTTGCCGGAACACGCCGAGTTGTTCACGCTGCTGGCCATGGGCACCCCGCTGGGCTGGCTGGAACGCGTGCCCACCTACAAAGACCAGATCGAGAAGCTCAAGGACAAGGATCTGGCCACGTACGGCTTTCTGGGCTATCCGCTGCTGCAGGCGGCCGACATCCTGATCTACAAGGCCACCT
>CAISJH010000758.1 GCA_903885585.1 uncultured beta proteobacterium | reverse complement strand
GGCTGGACCGACTTCGTCGGCCTGGGCCGATTGATGCTGTCCTACCCCGAGCTGCCCGCCGACCTGCTGGCCGGCCGGCCGCTGCAGCGAAAGCGCCTGTGCCGCACCTTCAGCGACTGCACCACCGCGCCGCGCAATGGCATGGTCTCGGGCTGCTACCCGCTGGATGCCCATTACAAGAAGTCGCCCGAGATGGCGCGGCTGACACTGGTGAAGAAAGCAGCGAGGCTGGCATGAGCAAAGCAGCGGCAACCCAAGGCCTGCCGGGCGCCTTCGAGGACGAGGCCCACCTGGAAGAGGTGATGACGCGGCCCTCGGCCGCGCTGGTAGGCGACCTGGCCGGGCTGGACGGCGACATCCTGGTGCTGGGCGTGGGCGGCAAGATGGGCCCCACCCTGGCGCGCATGGCCAAGCGCGCGGCACCGCACAAGCGTGTGATCGGCGTGGCGCGCTTTTCCGAGCCCGGGTTGAAGGACCGGCTGCAGGCGCAAGGCATCGAGTGCATCGAAGCCGACCTGCTGTCGGCGCAAGCGCTCGAAGCCTTGCCTGACGTGCCCAACGTCGTCTTCATGGCCGGGCGCAAGTTCGGCAGCCAGGGCAGCGAGTGGCTGACCTGGGCCATGAACGCGCATGTACCCGCCCTGGTGGCGCAACGCTTCCAGCGCTCGCGCCTCGTGGTGTTCTCCACGGCCTGCGTCTACCCCTTCGTGCCGGTGGATGGCCCGGGCGCGCCAGAAGAGGCACCGCTGACGCCGCCGGGTGAATACGCCAATTCCTGCGTGGCACGCGAACGGATGTTCGAGCACTTCTCGCACGTCCACGGCACACCGGGCGCGCGCCTGCGCTTGTCCTATGCCATCGACATGCGTTACGGCGTGCTGCACGATCTGGCCGCCCATATCGTGGCGGGCGAGGCGGTGCCGCTGAGCATGGGGCATGCCAACCTGATCTGGCAGGGCGACGCCAACGAACGCGCGCTGCGGTCGCTGCTGGCGTGCGAAACACCGTCCAGGCCGCTGAACCTGAGCGGGCCGAAGGTCTCCATCCGCGCAGCCGCGCTCGGTCTGGGCCAGCGCCTGCAGCGTGAGGTGCGCTTCGAAGGGCAGGAGGCGACCACTGCGTGGCTGGTCGATTGCGAGCAGGCCGACCGGCTCTGGGGCCCGCCCGCCGTGGGCCTGGAAACGCTTCTGGACTGGACGGCCGCCTGGGCGCAACGCGGGGGCCGCTCGCTGGGCAAGCCCACGCACTTCGAGGTGCGTGATGGACACTATTGAAGCTGCCACCGACCCGGTGGTGGCGCGCATCCCGGCCGCGGTGCGAGAAGTGCTGCGGCGCGGCGCCGTCATTCCCGCGCATCCCCTCGCGCTGGATGCGCAGCGCCGGCTCGATGAGCGCCGCCAGCGCGCGCTCACCCGCTACTACCTGGACGCCGGCGCCGGTGGCCTCGCCGTGGGCGTCCACACCACGCAGTTCGCCATCCGCGAGCATGGTCTGTACGCGCCTGTGCTGAAGCTGGCGATGGACACGGCGCGAAGCTGGGAACCGCTGGGCGGACAGCGCCCGCTCGTCATGATCGCGGGCCTGGCCGGCGGTACCGAGCAGGCCCGGCGCGAAGCCGCCACGGCGCGCGAACTCGGCTACCACGCCGGCCTGCTGAGCCTGGCGGCCCTGCGCGGCCGCGGTGTCGATGAGATCCTGGCGCACTGCGAGGCGGTGGCGCGCGAGATCGCGCTGGTGGGCTTCTACCTGCAGCCGGCCGTGGGCGGCATCGACCTGCCGGCCAGCTTCTGGGAAGCCTTCGCCCGGTTGCCCCAGGTGGTGGCGATCAAGATCGCGCCCTTCCACCGTTACCGCACGCTGGACGTGCTGCGTGGCGTGGCGGCCGCCCGTGCGGAGAAGCGCATCGCGCTCTACACCGGCAACGACGACCACATCGTGCTGGACCTGCTGACACCCTTTGACGTGCCACGTGACGATGGCATGGTGCGCTTGCGCTTTGCGGGCGGCCTGCTGGGGCATTGGAGCGTGTGGACACAGCGGGCGGTGGAACTGCTTTCCCGGTGCCAGGCCGCAGCCGAGCGCGACGCGGTGGACGCGGACCTGCTGGCTCTGGACGCGCGCGTGACCGACTGCAACGCGGCCTTCTTCGACGTTACCAACGGTTTCCAGGGCTGCATTGCCGGATGCCACGAGGTGCTGCGGCGCCAGGGCCTGCTGGAGGGCACCTGGTGCCTGGACCCGGCTGAGGGCCTGAGCCCCGGCCAGGCACAGGAGATCGACCGCGTCTACCGGGGCCACCCCGACTTGAACGACGACGACTTCGTGCGCGAACATCGCTTGCGCTGGCTCGGCCCCTGATGCAGCCCACCACGCCACAGCTTCCATCCACCCACACGCTGCAGTTCGGCTTTCTCAACCCCACCACACGAACAGGAGACATCCCATGAACAAGCGCAGATTCCTCACCACCACCCTTGCAGGCGCTGCCGTGATGGCGTTCAGCGCTGCGGCCCAGGCGCAATGGAAGCCCAACAAGCCCATCAACCTGATCGTGCCCTGGGCGGCCGGCGGCTCCACCGACCAGGTCACCCGCGTGACCGCGGCCGAACTGGAGAAGGTGCTGGGCCAGAAGATCGTGGTCGTCAACCAGCCAGGCGCCGCCGGCTCCATCGGCAGCAAGAACGCGTGGGAGGCGCCGCGTGACGGCTACACGTGGACGGCCGGCGCCGCGCAGGACCTGGGCACCTACCAGTCGCTGGGCATGCTCAACGCCGGCATCAAGGACTGGCACCTGTTCCTGAACGTGGCCAACATCGCCGTGGTCGCGGTCAACCCGTCCACCCCGTGGCAGAACGTGGGCCAGCTGATCGACGCGATGAAGGCCCGGGCTGACATCAAGGTCGCCACGGCGGGCGTGACCTCCGGCGGCCACAACGCGATGGAAGCCATCTCCCGCGCCACGGGCGCCAAGTACCGCCACGTCACCTATGACGGCGGCAACCCTGCCGTGGTGGCCACCGTCTCGGGCGAGACCGAAGTCACCACGCAGCTGGCCGTGGAGCAGGCCGAGATGATCCGCGGCAAGCGCCTGCGCCCGCTGGCCACCGTCAGCGACAGGCCGCTGGAGATCGAGGGCTTCGGCGTGATCGAGCCCATCAGCAAGACCATCGCCGGCTTCAAGGCACCGCCCAACTACTTCGGCATCTTCATCCCCAAGGGCGTGCCGGCGGAGGTCATCGCGACGGTGGAAAAGGCCTGGGCCGAGCACATCGTCAACAACGAGGCGCTGAAGAAGTACGCCGCCAATCGCGGCGCACTGTTCGCACCGGCCGCGGGTGAGGCAGCGCAGACCGCCGCCTTCCCGGCCGTGCAGGCCAACGCCTGGCTGCTGCACGCCGGCGGCAAGACCAAGGTGGCGCCCGACACAGTGGGCATTCCGAAGCCCTGAGTGATCAAGCGCCACGCCTGAAGCGATGGACCCGTTGCCATCAACGACTGCCGAGGGCGACGAGCCCACGGCCCGCGCCGACCTGGTGGCCGCCGCGTTGTGGATCACCTTTGGCGCGGCGGTGGCCACTGGCGCCTGGCGCATGGACCGGCTGGAGCGCTTGAACATCAACCCCTACGAAGCACCGGGCCTCGTGCCCGGATTGCTGGGGGTCCTCATCGTGGTGCTGGGCCTGGCGCTGGCGGTGCGCGCGTGGCAACGAGGCGCACTCGCCCCCACCGCCGCTGCAGATCTGGGCGTGGCTGCATCTGCACAGGGCAGGCCTGGCGCGTGGCGGCACATGGGCGCGGTATTCGCACTCACGCTCGTCTATGCCTTGCTGCTCATCGGTACCGGCCTGCCCTTCTGGCTGGCCACCTTCGCCTTCGTGACGGTCTTCGTCGGCCTGCTCGACCGCGAGCGGCAGCTGGCCCTCGGACGATCGGTCGCGGGACAGTGGCTGCGCGCAAGCGTCTACGGCGCAGCCTGGAGCGCCATCGTCACGCTGTCGTTCCAGTACATCTTCCTGGTGAGGTTGCCCTGATGTTCGACGGCCTCATCGCCTTCGGGCATTCGCTGGCGTCGTTCATGACGCCGCAGTCCATCTTCTTCGCCCTGGCTTCGTCGCTGGTGGGCGTGGTGATAGGCGCCCTGCCGGGCCTGACGGCCACGATGGGCGTGGCGCTGATGACCACGCTGACCATCAAGCTGCCGCCATCCCAGGCGCTGCTGATCCTGATCTGCACCTACGTGGGGGCGATCTACGGCGGCAGCCGCAGTGCCATCTTGCTGAACATCCCGGGTACACCGGCGTCAGCGGCCAGCTGCCTGGACGGCTACGCCCTGGCCCGCCAGGGCCAGGCCGGCCGGGCGATGGGCATCGCCACCACGGGCTCGGTGATGGGCACGCTGATCGGCATGTTCTTCCTGGCCCTGTTCACACCGCTGCTGGGCGATCTGGCGCTGAAATTCGGCGCCTACGAGTTCTTCTGGCTGGCCCTGTTCGGCGTGATCATCTCTGCCACCCTGACCGGCGGCGACGCGCTCAAGGGCTGGATCACTGGCATTGCCGGTCTGTTCATCGCCACCATCGGGATGGACGGCATCCACGCCTTCGAGCGCTTCAGCTTCGACAACCGCGACCTGGCCGGCGGCTTCTCGCTGGTGCCCGCGCTGGTGGGCGCCTTCGGCTTTGCCGAGGTGCTGGTGGCCATGCAGGAGAAGCGGCCCGTGCCGAAGATCAACCCCTTCGACACGGTGATCCCGAAGATCCGCGACGTGCTGCAGTACTGGCGCACCATCATCCGCTCGGGCGTCATCGGCACGTTCGTGGGCATCGTGCCGGGTGTGGGGGAGGATGTGGCTGCCTGGTCGTCCTACGCCGCGGCCAAGCGCGCCAGCAAGGAAAAGGCGAAGTTCGGCAAGGGCTCGGTCGAGGGCCTGATGGCCGCGGAGACGGGCGATAACGCCTGCGTGCCCGGAGCCATCATCCCGGTGCTGACGCTGCAGATCCCGGGCTCGGCGCCGGCGGCGGTGCTGATGGCGGCCATGTTGATCCACGGCGTCAAGCCCGGGCCGATGATCATGACCGAGTCGCCGCAGTTCGTGTACGACGTGGTCGCCATGATGCTGCTGGCCACCATCGGCATCCTGATCTACGGGCTGGTGCTCACCAAGCTGCTGGTGCAGGTGCTCAAGGTGCCCACCACCATCATCGTGCCGATGATCTTCGTGCTGTGCGTGGTGGGTACCTACGCGCTGGCGCAGCGCATGTTCGATGTGTGGACGATGCTGGGCTTCGGACTGCTGGGGTTCCTGCTGCGCCAGTACAAGTTCCCGGTCGCGCCGCTGGTGCTGGGCATTGTGCTGGGCGACCTGATGGAGAAGAACCTGCGGCGCGGCCTGGTGTTGTCGGACGGCGATCTCACGCCCTTCTTCACGCGGCCGATCTCGGCCACGCTTTTCGGCATCATCGCGCTGATCCTGCTGCTGCGCATCCCGGCGGTGCAGCGGCGCCTGCCCTGGGCCTAGCCGAGCAGACGCACTTGGCTCAGCCACGGCCCTGGCGCTGACAAGGATCGATTCATGAAGCTCGCGCTGTGCAACGAGGTATTGGCTCCGCTGCCCTTCGAGGCGCAGTGCCGCATGGCCCGCGCGTTGGGCTACGCCGGGCTGGAGGTAGCGCCCTATACCGTGTGCGAAGACCCGCAGACCATGACGCTCGCGCAGGCCCGCGAGTTGCGCCAGGTAGCGGCCGATCACGGGCTAAAGATCAGCGGACTGCACTGGCTGCTCGTCAAGCCCGCTGGGCTCTCGATCACCGACCCCGACCCAGCGGTGCGCGCGCGGACTGTCGCCTTCATGCGCCACCTGTGCGAGCTGTGTGCCGCCATGGGTGGAGGCTACCTGGTGCACGGCTCGCCAGGCCAACGGCGTATCTCAGAGGGCTCATCACATGCGCAGGCCCTGGCCTGGGCCGCGGCCGCCTGGGGCCTGGCCGGCGAAGCAGCGGCTGACTGTGGCGTGATCTATTGCATCGAACCGCTATCGCGCGACCAGACCGAAGTGGTCAACACCTTGGCCGACGCAGCGGCCATCGTGCAGGCGGCGGGGCAGCCCGCGCTTCGCACCATGCTGGACACCAGCTCCGCCGGCCTCGCGGAGGACCTGCCCGTGCCAGCGCTGATCGAGCGCTGGCTGCCCACCGGGCTGGTAGCGCACATCCAGCTCAACGATCCCAACCGTCGTGC
>CAISJH010000757.1 GCA_903885585.1 uncultured beta proteobacterium | reverse complement strand
CGGCAGGGTGCCGAACAGGGCCTGCAACTCCTGCAGTTTCTTGGCGTTGTTCGACGCCAGAACGACGCGCAACGCGGGCATCAGGCCACCCCGAGCGCCTGCTTCTGAGCCTGCACCAGGGTGGCGATGCCCTGGCTGGCCAGGGCGAGCAGGGCATCCAGCTCGGCGCGGGAGAAGGGCGCGCCTTCGGCCGTGCCCTGCACCTCGACAAAGCCGCCACTGCCCGTCATCACGACGTTCATGTCGGTGTCGCACGCCGAGTCCTCGGTGTACTCCAGGTCGAGCAGGGGCGTGCCTTCGACGATGCCCACCGACACCGCAGCCACAAAGTCACGGATGGGAGAAGCCTGGATCCGGCCCTGCGCCATGAGCCAGGTCACGGCATCGTGCGCCGCCACGAAGGCGCCCGTGATGGCGGCCGTGCGGGTGCCTCCGTCAGCCTGCAGCACGTCGCAGTCCAGATGGATGGTGCGCTCACCCAGGGCGGTGAGGTCGAACACGGTGCGCATGGAGCGGCCAATCAGACGCTGGATCTCCTGCGTACGGCCGCTCTGCTTGCCACGCGCCGCCTCGCGGTCGGACCGCGTGTGCGTGCTGCGCGGCAGCATGCCGTACTCGGCCGTCACCCAGCCCTGCCCACTGCCCCGCTTGTGCGGCGGCACTTTTTCTTCGACCGACGCAGTGCACAGCACCCGGGTGTGGCCGAAGGACACGAGCACCGAGCCTTCAGCATGGCGGGTGTGGTGGCGCTCCAGCGTCACGGGGCGCAAGTCGGCCGCCGCGCGGCCTTCGGTTCTGACAAACAGGGACATCGGGGATTCCAGGGACGTTGAGAAGGATACGCAATGAGGGACAGGCGATGGGCAGAGGACCCCAGATGGCGCTTGGTGGCCGCTCATCCAGCGGACTGGTAGACGCAACCCAGCGCCGTGACGTTGTCGCCATGGGGGCCAGCTGCGGCCAGGGCGCGCTGCACCAGAGCAGGCACGGCTTGTGCCACAGCGCCCTGCCCCATGCCCTGCAGCACGCTCAACTCGGACAGTGGGCCCCACAAGCCGTCAGAGCACAGCAACACGCGATCTCCCTCGGCCAGGGACCAGGGGCCCCCGCGGTCGATCAGGGGGCGGCTGGTGCTTCCCAGACAAGAGAACAGGATGTTGGCGGGAACGTCCTCGTCGGGCGCACCGCCATGCTGCAGGGCCTCGTTCAACTCGGCGAAGGAGTGGTCGCGCGTACGCAGCACCAGTTCACCGCCTCGGGCCAGGTACAGGCGCGAGTCGCCACTGTGCGCCCACCACAGCAAGCCCTTCTGCACCAGGCAGGCCACGAGCGTGGTGCGGTGGTTTTCCTCCAGCTGCCATTCGGCTGCTTCCTCCAGAAGCTTCCGGTGCGCCTCGCGGAAGGCTCGGTCCAGGAAGCCCCCCGGCAGCGGCAGCTCGGGGTTGGCCTGACGCAGGAAGAGCTCGGACAAGGTCTGCAGCGCGCTCTCGGCCGCCCGATCGCCATGGGGGTGGCCTCCCATCCCATCGGCCACGGCCATCAGCATCGCAGCGCCTGTGGACCAGTGACCCGCGCGGTCCTCGTTGCGCTGGCGCCCACCCCGGTGGGACTCATGGAAGATCTCCACGCTCATGAGCAGACCCGATGGTCAGGGCACGCAGCCTGGCGCAAAGTCTCGGACCGTCGATCAGGCCCAGCCAGCGTCGCCCTCACAGGCGGCCAGGCCCGGTCAACGCGCCCATCTGCTCTTTCACACGCTCAGCCAACGAGCGCTTGGAGTACTGGCGGTCGGTCTCGCGGGCCAGCTCCTTCTGCAGGGCAAAGACGCTCTGCGGACGCGCCAGCGGGTCCAGCGCCATGCACCACTGGGTCACCTCGATCAGGCCGTCGCTGTAGATGCTGCGCAGACGGTCGAGGTGCCGGCCCAGCTCATCGTTCTCCACGCGCTTGGGCGCCTCGTTGGGCGGGTAGCCGTTCATGCAGGCGTAGATGCAGGCACCGATGGAATAGATGTCGGTCCAGGGACCCATGGAGTTGTCGCGGCGGTACATCTCGGGCGCCGCAAAGCCCGGGGTGTACATGGGCCTCGAGAACTCACCCTGCTTGTTCAGCACATCACGCGCGGCGCCAAAGTCCAGCAGCACCGCCCGGTTGTCGTTGGTGATGAAGATGTTGGCGGGCTTGATGTCCAGGTGCAGCATCTTGTGCTGATGCACGATACGCAGGCCGCGCAGGATCTCGTCAAAAAGACTGCGGACGGTGCTTTCGCGCAGGATCTTCTCGCGATTCAGGTCTCGCGCGGTGACGATGAACTCCTGAAGGGTGTCGCCCTCCAGGTAGTTCATCACCATGTAGACCGTCTCGTTCTGCCGGAAGAAGTTCAGCACCGACACCACGCCAGGGTGGCTGATCTGTGCCAACGCACGGCCTTCTTCAAAGAAGCTCTTCAAGCCCAGCCGGTACAGGGGCAGCTTCTCCGGCGGCACATGGGGTGCAAGATCTCCTTCCATGCGCTCTGCGAGCGATGAAGGCAGGTACTCCTTGAGGGCGACGGGGCGCTGTTGATCGTCCTCGGCGAGGTACACCACGCCGAAGCCGCCTGCGGCAATCCTGCGGACGATCTTGTAGCCCCCCACCTCGGTGCCGACAGGCAACGGGGCCGGTTTGGGCTTTGACATAATTTCCGCTTTGCCGGGGCCTTGAAGACGATGGCTGTTTATAGCATGACGGGGTATGCCAGCACACTGGCGCAAGTCCCCGCAGGGCCGGCCAGCAACCCGGCTGACGGCTCTGCGCTGTCGGTGGAAATCCGCTCGGTCAACGGGCGTTTCCTGGACCTTGGCTTCAAGCTGCCGGAAGAACTGCGCGGCGTCGAACCCGCCCTGCGCGAGCTGCTCAGTGCGGCCTTCAAGCGCGGCAAGATCGAGCTTCGCATCCTCGCGCGCGGCGTAGCCGAAGCCTCGTGGCCCACACCGCAGGACGGGCAGCTGGATGACCTGGCTCGGCTGCAAGCGGCCGTTCACGCCCGGCTGCCCGATGCACGGGCTCTGTCGGTGCAAGAGGTGTTGCAGTGGTGCTCACGCACGCAGGTGCCTGGGGCGCCCGATGACACAGTGCTCCAGGCCACCCGTCAGTGCGTGCAGGCGCTGCTGGAGTCGCGTCAGCGCGAGGGCGAAAAGCTGGTGGTCGTGCTCCTGGACAGAATCCTGCGCCTGCGTGCGCTGGCCGCACAGGCCGAGCCCCTGGTGCCGGCTGTGGTGCAACGCCAGCAGGCCCGGTTTCTGCAACGCTGGCAGGAGGCGCTGGCCACCGCCGATGGCGCGTCCTCAGGCGTGCCTGCGCAGGCGCTTCAGGAGCGCGCCCTGCAAGAGGCCGCCACATTCGCCATCCGCATCGACGTGGCCGAGGAGTTGTCACGCCTGGTGGCGCATCTGGACGAGATCGAACGGCTGCTGCGGCAAGGCGGTGAGCTCGGAAAGCGCCTGGACTTCCTGATTCAGGAGTTGCACCGCGAGGCCAACACCCTGGGTTCGAAATCCGCCGCGCTGGAGCTCACCGGCATCTCGGTGGAGATGAAAGTGCTGATCGAGCAGATGCGCGAGCAGGTGCAGAACATCGAGTAAAGCGGCTATTCGAAGAACAGGCGCGAGACGGTGTCCACCACGCACGCAGGCTTGTCGCCCCCATCGATCTCGATGGTCACGCGGATCGTCACCTGGACGCCATCCTCCCCCACCGGCACGGCCGCCAGCACCTGCCCTCGGCCGCGGATGCGAGCGCCCACGCGCACCGGCGAGGGAAAGCGCACCTTGTCGCAGCCGTAGTTCAGGCCCATCTTCAGGCGGTGCCAGCGCACGAGATCCGGAAGGAAGTAGCTGGCCAGCGACTGCGTCAGGTAGCCGTGCGCCACGCAGGCACCAAAGGGGCCGGACGCCGAGCGCACCGGGTCCACATGGATCCACTGGTGGTCGCCCGTCGCATCGGCAAACTTGTCGATGCGGTCTTGGGTCATGGTGAGCCACTCGGTGGCACCCAGATCCTGGCCGATGGCGCCAAGCACGGAGGAAACGGAGTCGAAAGCCACGCTCATGATGCTGCTACTGAAGTGGGGAAAAGGTTGCACAACGGACGGTACGGCGCAGGATAACCTCGGTTGGTAGACTGCCGTACCGCAACCGCGCCAGACGGGCGCGCGGCCCCCGTGCCGCCGGCCTGCACTGCACTTCATGGAAACTCCTGGCAACCTGTTCTGCGTGGCTGCACCCAGCGGCGCCGGCAAATCCAGTCTGGTCAAAGCCCTGCTCGAACTCGACTCCCGTCTGGATGTATCGGTGTCGCACACCACCCGCGCGCCCCGCGGGCAGGAGCAGGACGGCAGGGAATACTGGTTTGTGGACGAGCCGTCCTTCCGCGTGATGATCGAGCGCGGCGAGTTCTTCGAGTGGGCGCAGGTGCACGGCCACCTGTACGGCACTTCGCGCAAGGCCATCGAGGCCCGGCTGGAGCGTGGCGAGGACGTGGTGCTGGAGATCGACTGGCAGGGCGCGCTGCAGATCAAGCAGCTCTTTCCTCACGCCGTGCTGATCTTCATCCTGCCGCCCAGTTGGGAGGAGTTGCGCCAGCGCCTGACGCGCCGCGGCGAGGACCGTGCCGAGGTCATCGAGACGCGCATGACCAATGCGCGGCAGGAGGTGGCCCAGGCCCGCCACTTCGACTTCGTTATAATCAACGCCCTGTTCGAGACGGCGCTTTTCGACCTGAAAACCGTCGTCCACTCGCAGCGTCTGCGCTACGCCGCCCAGATGCGCAACCGCTCCCAGGTCTTCTCTGCGCTGAACCTGATCTGAGCGTCTCCACACAGCCCTTGACCGGAACCCGACCATGGCCCGCATCACCGTAGAAGACTGCCTCGAGAAGATTCCGAACCGCTTTCAGCTTGTTCTTGCGGCCACCTACCGCGCCCGCATGCTGAGCCAAGGCCATGCGCCCAAGGTCGAAACCAAGAACAAGCCGGGCGTGACCGCGCTGCGCGAGATCGCCGCCGGTGAAGTGGGCGTGGAAATGCTGCGCAAAGTGCCGGTCTGAGCGACAACGCGGCCCCCTCAGGGCGCAATCCAAAGGGCTCCTGCGGGAGCCCTTTGTCATGGCGGGCCTGCTCACGCGTTCTGGCACGCATCCTGGGGTAGATTCCAGCCATGGGAATACGCTCCTTCGCTGCGGAACTGCTGCCCCAGGCCATGCGCCCGGCGCCGCCACGGATGGACGCCCCCACCGAGGCTCCCACCACCTTTGCCGCGCTCAGCGAGCAACTGCAGTACCTCACCAAGGCCGACCTGAAGCGGGTGCGCGAGGCGTACAAGTTCGCCGACGAGGCCCATCTCGGGCAGTACCGCGCCAGCGGCGAGCCCTACATCACGCACCCCATCGCCGTGGCGGGCCTGTGCGCCGACTGGCGGTTGGACGTCCAGGCCCTCATGGCCGCGCTGATGCACGATGCCATGGAGGACTGCGGCATCACCAAGGTGGAGCTGATCGAGCGCTTTGGCGCCCCCACCGCCGAACTGGTGGACGGCCTGACCAAGCTGGACAAGCTGCACTTCAACACGCGCGAGGAGAGCCAGGCCGAGTCCTTCCGCAAGATGCTGCTGGCGATGTCGCGGGATGTGCGCGTGATCCTCGTCAAGCTGGCCGACCGGCTGCACAACATGCGCACCATGGAGGCCATGGTGCCGCACAAGCGCCAGCGCATCGCGGCCGAGACGCTGGACATCTACGCACCCATCGCCCACCGCTTGGGGCTCAACCAGACCTACCGCGAGCTGCAGGAGCTGTCATTCCAGCATCTCTACCCCTGGCGCCACGCGGTGCTGTCCAGAGCACTGCAGCGCGCGCGCGGGCACCGTCGTGACATCGTGGACCGCGTGCAGAAGGACGTGGAGAAGGCCTTCGAGACCGCCAAGATCCGAATCGGTATCTCCGGGCGCGAGAAGACGGTCTTCTCCATCTACCGCAAGATGCGCGAGAAGCATCTGGGCTTCACCCAGGTGAGCGACCTCTTCGGCTTTCGCATCACGGTGCCCAGCCTGCCGGAGTGCTACCTGTCGCTGGGCGTGCTGCACCAGCTGTACAAGCCGGTGCCCGGCCGCTTCAAGGACTACGTGGCGATCCCCAAGGCCAACGGCTACCAGAGCCTGCACACCACGCTGGTCAGCCCGTTGGGCACGGCGGTGGAGTTCCAGGTGCGCACCGAGGCCATGCACGCCGTGGCCGAAAAGGGCATTGCCGCGCACTGGATGTACAAGCTGGACCATGGCGGCAAGAAGACCGCGGGCAGTGATCCGCAGACCTTGGGCGCCACCTGGCTGCAGTCCCTGGTGGACATCCAGGACGAGACGCGTGACGCGGCTGAGTTCCTGGAGCACGTGAAGATCGACCTCTTCCCCGACGAGGTGTACGTCTTCACCCCGCGCAGCAAGATCCTGGCGCTGCCCAAGGGCGCCACGCCGGTGGACTTTGCCTACGCCATCCATTCCGACGTGGGCGACCGCTGCGTGGCCGCCAAGGTCAATGGCGAGCCGGTGTCGCTGCGCACCGAACTGCGCAGCGGCGACGTGGTGGAGGTGGTGACGGCCCCCGGCGCGAGGCCCAACCCCGCCTGGCTCAATCACGTGCGTACGGGCCGCGCCCGCTCCAAGATCAGGAACTACCTGAAGACCATGGAGCAGGAAGAGTCGTACGCGCTGGGCCAGCAGATGCTTGCGCAGGCCCTGCGGGCCGAGGGCTTGAGCATGCCCAGGGATGACCCCGCGAGTGCGGACAGCGACGACAAGACTGCAGGTAAGAACGCTGCGGTCTGGCAGCAGCTCACGCGGTGGTCGGGTGCCCGGTCGGCCGCCGAGCTGTTGGTGGACATCGGACTGGGCCGCAAGATCGCGGTCATTGTCGCCAAACGCATGGCCCAGTTGCTGGCCGAGCAAGGTACGCGCCCAGACGCAGTGACGCTCACGCTGGGGCACTTTGCCGCCGACGAGAACGCGCCTAAACAAGGTGTGGTGTTCATCGATGGCGGGCAGGAGGGCACCGTGCGCCTGGCCACCTGTTGCCGGCCCATCCCTGGCGACCCGATCACCGGCTACCTGGGTAAGGGCGAGGGCCTGCTGGTGCACACCGCCGACTGCCACACTGGCCGGCGCCTGTTCGAACGCGACAGCGAGCGCTGGATGCACGTGGAGTGGGCGGAGGAGCCGGTGCGCGCCTTCGAGACCGGCCTGGTGGTGATGGTGGTCAATGGCAAGGGGGCACTGGCCCAGGTGGCCACCGCCATCAGCCAGGCCGAGGCCGACATCACCCATATCGACATGGGCCACGAGAAGGGCACGGAGAGTGCCGAACTGCGCCTGCTGGTCAGCGTGCGCGACCGCGCCCACCTGGCCGACGTGATGCGCGGCCTGCGCCGGGCCACACCCGTGATGAAGGTGTCGCGGGTCAAGCCCTGAGCTTCACCGGGGCCCGCAAAAGTTAGGCGCAGCGCGGGTTACGCCGGCGCGGGGTAGCGCACCTCCACCACCTCGATGGTCTCCACGCCCGCCGGCGTGACCAGCTTCACCTCGTCGCCCTCCCGGGCCTTCAGCAGCGCACGGGCGATGGGGGAGATCCAGCTCACCTCGCCGGCCAAGCTGTCACTCTCGTCGATGCCCTTGATGGTGACGGTGCGCTCTTCGCCGCGGGCGTTGGCGTAGGTGACGGTGGCACCGAAGAAGATCTGGTCGCTGCCGTGGTGGGCACAAGGGTCGGCCACCTCGGCACGGTCCAGCCGCTTGGTCAGGAACCGGATGCGGCGGTCAATCTCCCGCAGCCGCTTCTTGCCGTAGAGGTAGTCGCCGTTCTCAGAGCGGTCACCGTTCTTGGCCGCCCAGGACACGGCCTCCACCACCTTGGGCCGCTCCACGTCCAGCAGCGTCATCAACTCCTCGCGCAGGCGGCGGTAGCCGGCCGGCGTCATGTAGTTGCGGGTGCCGGCGGGTAACGGGGGCAGGGAGGGGTCGTCGTCCTCGTCGTCAGGTGCGGCGTCGCTCTCGCGGGTGAAGGCCTTGCTCATCGAGCATCAGCGAATGAACTGGTCGATGTAGCCCTCGCCCAGGCCCACGGCGGCGTAGTGGCGGCGGCACTTGTCGATGCGCGTGAACACGTCGTCGAAGCCCGTGCAGCGGCCGTCCGGGTCGACATAGATCATGGCGCCGTTGACCTGGAACATGGTGATCATCTCGTCCACGTCGGGGTCCACCACCAGGGTGTGGGTTTCGCCCGGGGCCTCGTAGACGTAGGCGCCTTCGGTGGCCACCCAGTCGTGCTCCAGGTAGCGCCAGCGGCCCTTGATCACGTAGCCGTGCACCGGCTGCGGGTGGCGGTGGCGCGACAGCACGCCGGCGCGCCGCACGCGCAGCAGGTTCATCCAGTAGCCGCGCGAGGCCGACAGGCACAGCGGGCGGAACCACACGTTGTCGTCCACCGGCACCCACACGCGCTCGTCGGTGGGGATGACATCGGGCACCACCAGCTCGGGCGGCGACTCCTTGGGCATGGGGTGGCG
>CAISJH010000756.1 GCA_903885585.1 uncultured beta proteobacterium | reverse complement strand
CCCGTAGAACTCGGCGCGCTGGCGTTCAGGTGCCAACGCACCGGCCAAGGCACGGCCGGCGGACTGGCTGCTGCCCATGCACAGGCCGGCAATCACGGCCGCCACCCAGAACAGAGCCGCGGTGGTGGCCAGCCCGGCCAGTGCCGTCATCACGATCCAGCCGATGAGCGTGATGCCCAGCGCGCGCACGTGGCCGACGCGGTCCTGCACATAGCCCCAGGCAAAGGCACCGAGCGCGGCCGCGATGTTCACCAGGAAGATCAGGATCATCGTGTCGGTCTGCTTGAAGCCCAGGGCTTGTTCAGCGTAGATGGCCGCCAAGGCGATGACCACCGAGATACCGGCCTGGTAGGCCACAGCACAGGCCAGCAGGGCCGTGAAGTCCTGGTAGCGCCGGGCCTCGCGCCAAGTGCGCGCCAGTTGGGCCAGCGACGCACCCACGCCCGAGGCCTGCTGAGCCCGAGCCTGGGGTTGCGCCCGTTCGCGCAGCAGCGCGAAGGTGACAAGCGACGCGGCGGCGAACAGCGCGGCCGTCAGCAGCATGGTGACCGGCACGAAGTGCGCCGCAGGCAGGCCCTGGGCCTGGGCCCACAGCACATAGCCCAGGCTAGCCCCCAGAGCCAGCATGCCGCCGAAGTAGCCGAAGCTCCAGCCCCAGCCCGACACCCGGCCCAGACTGCCGGGGCGCGCCAGTTCCGGCAGGAAGGCCGCGATGAGCGACTCGCCATAGGAGAAAAAGACGTTGGACAGGATGACGAACGCCACGGCCCAGGCCAGGTCACCGGGCCCCGCGAGGGCCAGCGCGGCGGTGGCCATCACGCAGCCCACGGTGGACAGCGCAAGCAAGCGCTTCTTGGCGGCGCGCAGGTCGGCGTAGGCGCCCAGCGCCGGCATCGTGAGCATCACCACCAGACTGGAGGCAGCCAGCGTCAGCGTCCACGCCAAGGTGGCCCAAGAGGCGCCTTCTGCCACGCTGCCCACGAAGTAGGCACTGAACACCGCCGTGAGCACCACCGTGGTGTAGCCGGAATTGGCGAAGTCGTAGGCCGCCCAGCCTAAGACCTCGCGCCGGCGCACGCCGCGGTTGAGCGCATCCTGGGAGAAAAGGGCCATGGCGGGCTCACAGCAGAACTCGAAAAGGAACCCCAGTATCGTGCGTCCCGCGCGACTGCGCCATGGGCTGGGTGGCACGTCGCGCTCCGCGCTCATGCAGTCCAATCCCGCCGCGAAGCCCTTCATGCCCTACGATCAGAACAGGAGTGAAAGGAACAGAGTCATGTCGCACTTTGGGTTCGATCGTCGTCAGGTGCTGGGGTTGATCGTTTCAAGCGCCTTGCCGGTGGCGGCGCAGACATCTGCACCAGCCTTCAAGCCGACTCGTCCTGTTCGACTGATCTCACCGCTGCTGGCTGGCGGCGCAACGGACGCGATCGTCCGTCCCATCGCGCAGCGCTTGGGGGAGATCTGGGGGCAGACCGTCATCGTCGACAACAAGCCCGGCGGCGGCACCGTGATCGGCACGCAGGCGGTTGTCCAGGCCCCGCCCGACGGGCACACCTTTGGGGTGGCCATCAGTGCGCTGACCGTGAATCCGAGCCTGCGCAAGGACCTGCCCTACGACACCTTCAAGGACATCAGCTTCATCACGCAGATTGGCAGCGTCACCGGGGCACTGGTGGCGCACCCCAGCTTCGAGCCGAACACGGTGGAGGCGTTGATCGCCGCAGCCAAGGCCGCCCCAGGCTCGATTTCCTATGGCTCCCTGGGCGTGGGTACCGCCGCGCACATCACGGCTGAACTGGTCAAGGTGCGCCGGGGCATCAACATCGTCCATGTGCCGTATGCGGGCAGCAGCGCGGCCTACCGCGACCTGCTGCCGGGCCGCGTCCCCATCGGATTCGTCGTCTTGGAGTCTGCCCTGGCCCACATCAAGGCCGGCAAGCTCAAGGTTCTGGCGCTGACCGACGATCGACGTAGCAAGCTCCACCCTCAATGGCCCATCCTGGCCGAGACCGTGCCGGGTCTGGGCTATGACAGTGTGTTTGGCTTCATCGGTCCGCGCGGCATGGCGCCGGCGCTGGTCGAGGCGTTGAACGCCGACATCGTGCGTGTGTTGCGCGAGCCTGCCATCCGCGCGCACCTGGAGCAGCAGTCGATGGACGTCGTGGCCTCTTCGCCGGCAGAGTTCCGTACGCTCGTGCAACGCGATGTCGAACACTGGCGCAAAGCCGTCATCGAGGCGGGGGCCAGTGTCAACAGCTGAGGCCGTGCCGCGCACGCTGTTCGAGAAGGTCTGGCATCGCCACGTCGTGGAGGACCTGGGCGAGGGCTTTGCCTTGCTGCATGTTGATCGCCATGTGTTGCCAGACTTCAACGGCAGCGCCTTTCGTCGTCTGGCTCAGCGTGGTGGGTCGCTGCGTCATCCGGAGTTGACCTTCGCGACCGCGGATCACTCGGTGGCCACCGATCCTCGTGGCCATGATCCGCTGCAGCGCCTCAATGCGCATGTCATCGCGCTGCGCGAGGACACCCAGCGTCATGGCGTGCGCTACTTCGAAGTCGGTGAACCCGGTCATGGCATCGTCCATGTGGTCGCTCCGGAGCAGGGCCTGGTCCTGCCAGGCTTGACCGTGGCCATCGGCGACAGCCATACATGCACCCACGGAGCGCTCGGCGCCCTGGCCTGGGGCGTCGGGCAGGGCGAGTTGCTGCACATCCTGGCCACGCAGACCTGTGTCCAGCAACAGCCCCGCACGATGCGTGTGCACCTCGAAGGCCGTTTGCCCGCCGGCCTGGGAGGCAAGGACTTGATCCTTCATGTCATCGGCCAACTCGGCGTGGCCGCCGGCAACGGCTACGCCGTCGAGTACGCGGGCGAGGCGGTGCAGGCGCTGTCGATGGAAGCCCGCTTCTCCTTGTGCAACATGTCGGTCGAGTGGGGTGCACGCTACGGCATGGTGGCGCCCGATGACACGGTGTACGAGTACCTGGCCGGGCGCCCTTATGCGCCCAAGGGTGCGCTCTGGGACGCGGCCCTGGCAGATTGGCGCACCCTCGTCAGCGATGACCAGGGGCCGTTTGATGCCGAGGTCACCCTGGATGTCAGCCACATCGCGCCGCAGGTCACCTGGGGCAACGCGCTGGACATGGTGGTGCCGGTGGATGGACGGGTACCCGACCCCGACAGCGAGCCCGATGCGACCAGGGGTGCAGCCATGCGCGCGTCCTTGGACTACATGGACCTGGTGCCTGGGCAGGCGCTTGAAGGTTTGCCCATTCAGCGCGTCTTCATCGGCTCATGCACCAACGGCCGCTTGTCCGATCTGCGCGCCGCGGCCGCGGCCGTTCGCGGCGCGAAGGTTGCCACGGGCGTGCAGGCTTGGGTCGTCCCAGGCTCGGAACAGGTCCGGCGCGATGCCGAGGCCGAGGGCTTGCACCGCGTGTTCCAGAACGCGGGCTTCGAGTGGCGCCTGCCGGGCTGCTCGATGTGCCTGAGCGCCAATGGCGACACCATCGGCCCGGGCGAGCGGGCCCTGTCGACAGCCAACCGCAACTTTGCGGGCCGGCAGGGGCCGGGCAGCCGCACCCACATCACGAGCCCGGTGGTGGCGGCGTTGTCGGCCTGTGTCGGCGCGATCACCGACCCGCGCCGCTTCGGCCTGGTGGCCCATTGACCATGAGCGCCTTGATCGAACTCTGCGGGCCTGCGGCCGCACTGATGCAGCCCGACATCAACACCGACATCATCGCGCCGCTGGTGCGCCGCAGCGATGGACAGCAACCGGTGGGACTGCGCAGCCGCGATGAACTCGCGCAGCGCCTCTTCGGGCCCTGGCGCTACCTGCCCGACGGCCAGGCGAACCCGGACTTCGTGCTCAACCGAGAGCCTTTTCGGCAGGCACGTTTTCTCGTGGCGGGGAGCAATTTCGCGTGTGGCAGCTCAAGGGAGACGGCAGCCACGATGTTGGATGCCTTTGGCATCCGGTGCATCATCGCGCCCAGCTTCGGTCAGATCTTCTACGACAACTGCTTTCGCAACCACATGTTGCCGCTGGTGGTCGAGCCGGCGACGGCAGACCGGTTGGCGCAGAAAGCCTCCAGCGGGGCAGTGTTCGTGCTCGACATGCGCGGCATGACGCTCAGCGTGCCCGATGAAGAGCCCCTGGCCTTCACCTTGCCGCGGTTCAGGCAGACCATGCTGGT
The DNA here is from genome assembly GCA_903885585.1 of uncultured beta proteobacterium. Classification (GTDB taxonomy): domain Bacteria; phylum Pseudomonadota; class Gammaproteobacteria; order Burkholderiales; family Burkholderiaceae_C; genus Rubrivivax. The sequence goes on along the minus strand of CAISJH010000756.1, from coordinate 11,579 downwards.
GGAGGGGCGGGATGAGGTGGAGGTCACGCTGTCTCGTGTCAGCGCCATCGATGCCTACCAATCGCGCGTGGGCGCGGTTCGTCCCTGGGAGTTGCTGCGTACGCTCGCGGACCCGCCACTCGGTTCTTGAGGCCCGGTTTGCACCGCAGGTGGTCCGTCAAGGGCCACCTGACCTGGATCACCTGGCGATCACCTTTGGCGTCGCCAGCCATCGGTCATCCTCACCGCCCGAACAATTCCCGCGCCACCAGCTCCTTCATGATCTCGGTGGTGCCGCCGTAGACGCGCTGCACGCGGGCATCGGCCCAGGCGCGGGCGATCGGGTACTCGCGCATGTAGCCATAGCCGCCGAACAGTTGCACGCATTCGTCCAGCACGCGGAACTGCATTTCCGAGCACCAGAACTTGGCGATCGATGCGGTGGCGCTGTCCAGCGCGCCGGCCAGATGGCGGCGCATGCAGTCGTCCAGGAAGGCGCGGGCGACCCGGGTGTCGGCGTGGGCCTGCGCCAGGCGGTGGCGCACGGTCTGCTTGTCCGACAGCGGCGCGCCGAAGGCCTGGCGCTGCATCAGGTGGTCGCGCGTCCAGATCACGGCCGACTCCATCGCCCCCACGGCGGCAATCGCCACCAGCAGCCGCTCCTGCGGCAACTGCTCCATGAGCTGCACGAAACCGCGGCCTTCTTCACCCAGCAGGGCGTCGGCGGGCACGCGCAAGTCTTCGAAGAAGAGCTCGGAGGTGTCCTGGGCGTGCATGCCCATCTTCTCCAGCCGCCGCCCGCGGCCAAAGCCCGGCAGGTGGGTGTCCACCAGCAGCAAGCTCACGCCCTTGGCGCCGCGTGTCGTGTCGGTCTTGGCGGCCAGTACCAGCAGGTCGCACAACTGGCCGTTGGAGATGAAGATCTTCTGGCCGTTGATGCGGTAGCCGGGCCCATCAGGCCCGTCCTCGCGTTCGGCCCGCGTGCGCATCCCCGCGACATCGCTGCCCGCACCGGGCTCGGTCATGCCGATGGCGCCGATGATCTCGCCGCGCGCCATGCCGGGCAGCCACTGGCGCTTCTGCGCCTCGGTGCCGTAGTGCACGAGGTAGGGCGCCACGATGTCGGAGTGCAGGTAGAAGATGGGCCCGGTGGCGCCGGCGCGCGAGAGTTCTTCCACCACGATGGCGCTGTAGCTGAAGTCCACGCCAGCACCGCCGTACTCTTCGGGCACGGTCAAGCACAGCAGGCCGAGTTCACCCGCACGCCGCCACAGCTCCCGCGGCACCTGGCCGTCGCGCTCCCATTGCGCGTGGTGGGGCGCCACCTCCTCTTCAACGAAGCGCCGTACGGTGGCGCGGAACTCGTTGTGCTCGGGGGTGTCCAGGGGGGCGGTGGGGGGGTAGAGGGTGTCAAGGGTAGTCATGGGGGTGAGCCTCGAGTGAGTCGCCTGAGATTCTTTGCAAAGGTTTCGCGGGAAGGGGCCGCAGGGGCACTGTGCTGCGCTCATGTCCCCCGGCCGGGCTCTGCCCGGCCTCCTCCTTTACTTCGCTACGCACAGTACCCCTGCGGCCCCTTCTGCCGTATATCCAGGCTCGCCCATGGTGGCCAGATGATTCCGGTGGACGGCCGAGGGTGCGCGGTATGGGTTGATGCGAAGTAAAGGAGGAGGGGTGGGCGCAGCCCGCCCCGGGGGACATGAGCGTCAGCCCATACCGCGTGCCCTCGGCACGCGAGGTCGTGGTCCCAAGACTGGAGTGGCTTGACATGGTGATCGCCCTCAGGGCTCCAACCCCGCCTGCAGGTGCCGCGTCATCACGCGGGCGATGGCCTGGGGGGTGCGGGGGCCGTTGGGGCGGTACCACTGGGGGACGTGGTTCAGGGCGCCGATGAGCTGCAGGCGCAGCAGGCGGCGGTCGGTGCCGCGCTTGAGCGGCAGGGCGTCGATCAGGGTGCGGAAAGTGGCCTCGTAGCCGTTGCGCAGCGCAATCAGGGCCTCATGGTGCTCCGGCGGAAAGTCATGCGGCAGCACCTGCACGAACACGCCTGCAAAGGGCGCATCGTCCGGCGCCTGCCCCACCATCATCTGCAGATGGGCGGTGATGGCGCGTTGCAGCTTTTCCCAGGGCGTCCCGCCCGGCTCCAACGCTTCCTGTACCGCCGCGGTGACCCGGCGCACGCCCTCGGCATACACCGCCAGCAGCAGGTCGCCCTTGGAGGGGTAGTGGTAGTAGATCGAGCCCGCTGTCATTCCCGTGGCCGCGGCGATGTCGCGCATCGTGGTGATGCCGTAGCCCTTCTGCCGGAACACGCGCGCCGCTCCTTCCAGCAGCTGGGGCTGGCGGTTGTGGGCGCGAGTGCGGATGGGCGGGGGGGGTGACATCAGGCCTTGGCCGGCCCGAACGCGCCCATCAGTGCATCGACCGCGCTGTCAAAGGGCCGGGCGGCGGACGCATCGGCAATGCGGCCCCAGTTCGCGGCCACGAATTCGGGCGTGATGTCGCCGGCCGGCGCATGCACGCCCAGGCCTTCGACGATCTGCACCGTGGAGAAGTAGCCCGCCCCGGCCGACAGGATGCAGCCGCTGAGCTCACAGGCCTCGCTGGCGAGAAACGCCACGCCCGCGGCCACGCGCTCGGGCGCGGCCTCGCCGATGAGTTGCGCCAGCGGCAGGCCCTCGGTCATGCGGGTGAGCGCCACGGGCGCGATGGTGTTGACCTTGATGCCGAAGCGCCCGGCCTCGTGCTTGAGCGTGTTCATCAGGCCCACCACCGCGAGCTTGGCCGCGCCGTAGTTGCTCTGGCCGAAGTTGCCGTACAAGCCGGCGGCGGAGGTGGTCATCACGATGCGGCCGTACTGCTGCGCCTGCATCACCGGCAGCGCGGCGCGCGAGCACCAGGCCGAGCCCAGCAGGTGCACGCGCACCACGGCCTCGAAGTCCTCGGGCGCCATCTTGTGCAGCGTCTTGTCGCGCAGGATGCCGGCGTTGTTGATGAGCACGTCCAGGCGGCAGAAGCCCTGCACGGCAGCGTCCACCAGGCGCTGCGCGCCCTCGGGCGTGGCGATGTCGTCAAAGTTGGCGATGGCCCTCCCGCCTGCGGCCTCGATCTCGGCCACCACGCGCCGGGCTGCGGCGTCGTCACCGCCGCTTCCGTTGACGCTGCCGCCCAGGTCATTCACGACCACCGCGGCGCCGCGGCTGGCCAGCAGCAGGGCATGCGCGCGGCCCAGGCCGCCGCCGGCGCCGGTGATCACCGCCACGCGGCCGTCGAATCGGATCTCGCTCATCTTCAACCTCCGCTCATCCCCTGCCTCCGTACAGCGCCTCGATCTCGGCCGCGTACTTCTGGCTGATGCTCGCGCGCTTGACCTTCAGGGTGGCCGTAACCTCGCCGTCGTCGTGGTCCAGCTCCTTGGTCAGCAGGTGGAACTTGCGCACCTGCTGCACCTGCGGCATGCGGGCGTTGACGCGGTCCACCTCGGCCTGCACCAGGCCGCGTACGCGCTCGTGCTCGGCCAGGCTGCGGAAGTGCGTGTACGCCAGGCCTTCTTCCTCGGCCCATTTGCCCACGGTGTCGAAGTCGATCTGGATCAGCGCGCTGACGAAGTGGCGCCGGTCGGCCACGATGATGGCCTCCTTGATGTAGGCGCTGAACTTCATGGCGTTCTCGATCTCGCTGGGCGTGATGTTCTTGCCGCCGGCGGTGATCATGATGTCCTTCTTGCGGTCCACGATGCGCACTTCGTCGCCCTCGGGACCGCGCACCCACTGCGCGACGTCGCCGGTGTGCAGCCAGCCCTCGGCATCGATGGCCTCGGCCGTGGCGGCGTCGTTGCGGTAGTAGCCCTTGAACACCGTGGGCCCGCGCAGCAGCAACTCGCCGTCCTCGGCCAAGCGTGCTTCCACACCGGGAATGGCGGGCCCCACCGTGCCCACGGGTGAGCCCGCGCCGCGTTGCACCGTGGCCACGCCGGCGCTCTCGGTCATGCCGTAGGCCTCGCGGATGGGCACGCCGAGCGCGCGAAAGAAGCGCAGCATGTCCGGGGCGATGGGGGCCGTGCCCGACACCGCCATGCGGCACTCGCGCAGGCCGATGAAGTTGTTCAGTGCGCGTAGCACCGTCCAGTACCAGAAGCTGTGCGTGAGGCGCTGCGCGAGCGTCCAGCGCTCAGGCGGCGTTTCGGCAAACGGCGTGGTGGCCGCCAGGGCGCGCTCGTACAGACGCCGGCGCAGGCCGCCGGCCTCGCGGATCTTGATCTCCACCGAGGCGTGCAGCTTCTCCCAGATGCGCGGCACGCCCAGGAACAGCGTGGGCGCAATCTCGCGCAGATCGGCCTGGATGGTGCGCAGGCTCTCCGCAAAATTCACCACCGCACCCGAGCGCAGCGGCAGGTGCACGGTGAAGATCTGCTCGGCCACATGGCACAGCGGCAGGTAGGACACCATGGAGTCCGCCGGCGAGCAGGCGAACACGGCATCGGTGCCCGCGGCCATGGCGGCGATGTTGCCGTAGCTGATCATCGCGGCCTTGGGCCGCCCGGTGGAGCCGCTGGTGAAGACCATCAGCGCGATGTCGTCCAGCGTCTGCGCGGCCATGCGCTCTTCCACCACGCGGGGGTGTTCGGCCTCGAAGGCCGCGCCGAGCGCGCTGACCTCCTCGAACGTCAGCAGGTTGTCCACGCGGTAGCGCCGCAGGCCCTTGGGGTCGATCACCACCACATGCGTCAGCGCGGGCAGGCGCTCGCGCACCTCCAGCACCTTGTCCAGCTGCTCCTGGTCTTCGCACACCACCACAGCCGCGTCGCTGGCACGCAGCAGGTACTCCACCTCGGGCGCAGGGGAGGTGGGATACACGCCCACGGTGACCGCACCGACCAGGCCGCAACCGAGCTGCGTGAAGACCCACTCCTTGCGGTTCTCGCTGATGAGGGCGCAGTGGCCGCCCTGCGGCAGGCCCAGCTTGACCAGGCCGAGGCCGAAGTGGCGCGCGGCCTGCTCGTAGCCCGCCCAGGTCACGGGTTCCCAGATGCCGTAGTCCTTCTGACGCAGCGCCACTTCGCCGGGGCGTGTGGCGGCCCAGTGGCGCAGTTGCTGCGGCAGGGTCAGGCGGTCGATGTCGACAGTGCTCATCGTGTGACCATCGTCTCGGTGGATCTGCTCACGACAGCCAGCGTTTGCGGCGCTTGTAGTGCTTCACGTCGCGAAAGCTCGTCACGTCCTGCCCGCCGTCGCCGTAACCCAGATAGAAACGCTGCACGTCGGCGTCGTTCACCAGCTTGTCGGTGGGTCCGTCGATCACGACCTTGCCGCTTTCCATGATGTAGCCGTAATGCGCAATGCCGAAGGCCGCCATGGCGTTCTGCTCCACCAGCAGCATGGCCACACCCTGCTCGCGGTTGATGCGCGCGATGATCTCGAAGATGTCCTGCACCACCAGCGGGGCCAGGCCGAGAGAGGGCTCGTCCAGCAGCATCAGCGCGGGTTTGCCCAGCAAGGCGCGGCCGATGGCCAGCATCTGCTGCTCGCCGCCCGAGAGGTAGCCCGCGCGCTGGGCGCGCCGCTCCTTCAGGCGGGGAAAGTACTCGTAGATGAGCGAGGTGTCTGCCTTGCCTGCGCCCGGCCGGCCGTCCAGCGCAAAGCTGGCGGCTACCAGGTTCTCGTCCACGGTCAGGTCTTCGAAGACGTGCCGGCCTTCGCGCACATGGGCGATGCCGCGGCGCGCCAGCAGGTGCGGCGCCGCGTCGTTGATGCGTTCGCCGCGCCAGCGGATGGCCCCGGCGCGCACCTGTCCCACCTCCAGCGGCAGCAGGCCGGAAATGGCCTTGAGCGTGGTGGTCTTGCCCGCGCCGTTGCTGCCCAGCAGCGCGACGATGCGGCCCTCGGGCACGGCCAGCGACAGCCCGCGCAGCACCTGCACCGTGTGGTGGTAGACCACCTCGATGTTTTCCACCGACAGGGCCGGTGGTGCGGGTGCGGCAGGGGCGTCGCTCATGGTGCTCAAAAGCTTGTGAAAGGCTTGTCAGAGGCGGGCAGGCCGCCCCTCAGCCTTCCATCGTGATCCAGTCGCTGGCGGGCACCATCAGCTTGCTGGCGTTGTCGAACTGGTAGATGCGGCCCATGGGAATCTGGTGGCGCGCCAGCGACACCGGCTTGCCCATGACGCCGCCCGTGTCCCAGTTGCGGATGGACTCCAGCGCGGCCTTCATGTTGGGCCCGGTCAGCTGCTGACCGGCCTTCAGGCAACGCTCCATCACCTCGCAGAAGATCATGCCGGTGAACCAGCCCGAGGTGTAGAAGATGGGCACGTAGGCCATCTGCGGGCGCGCCTTGGCGGCGTAGTCCTTGATCGCCTGCATGGTGCGCGCACCGGCGGTGTCGTAGCTGTAGCGGTAGGGCATCACGCCCATCCAGCCCTCGGCTGCGGCACCCATAGCCTCCACCGTGGTCTTGTCCATGCTCCAGATGGTGCCCATGGCCTTGAAGGTCATGCCGGCCTCCTTCATCTGTTTGATGAATTCGGGGATGGGCGCGAGCACGTAGCCGTGGAAGATGACGTAGTCGGGTTTGGCGCGGCGCAGCTTGGACACCTCGGCCGAGACATCCACGGCACCAGGCTTGGTGACGATCTCTTGCACCAGTTGCAGACCCAACTTCTGGGCGTGCTTCTTGGCTCCGGCGATCGGGTCGCGGCCGAACTCGGTGTCGCTGTAGACGATGGCCACCGCCGGCTTGGTGCCGCCCTTGGCCTGGGCGTTGATGTACTCGAGTTGGATCTCGATCATGGCCTCGTAGGTGGGGCCTGCCATGAAGTAGTACGGGGCCTTGACCGGGTCGGCCAGATCGGAGGCGAACGAGGGGCTGGTGGTCAGCGTGGTGCCCAGCTGGCTCACCTCGGCCGCGGCCGCCTTGGCCCAGGCGGTGGAATCCCCGTAGAAGACCGGTGGCTTGTGCGCCCCCATGATCTTCTTGAACACGGCCATGGCCTGGTCCATCTTGTAGCCCGAGTCCTCGCCGATGTAGCGCAGCTTGCGCCCGGCCACACCGCCGTTGGCGTTGCGCCAATCGCAGTAGTCGCCCAGGCCCTGGTGCAGGCCCACGCCGGCAAAGGCGAACACGCCGGTGATGGGGGGTGCGGCGCCCACCACGATCTCGCCGCTTTGCGCGAAGGCCGCGCTGAGCGGCAGCGCACCCAGTCCGGCAGCGCCCAGGCCGGCTTGCACCAGACGGCGGCGGCTGGTGCTGGCGATGTCTCGTTCGGTCTTGCTCATCGATGTCTCCTTCTGAAGAGGGTGAGGGGTGGGTCGGCCCGCAATCTGCGCGGGAACCCGAGGTTCAGGAACGGAAGGGCCAGAGGTGGAAGAAACGCCGGATGCGCCGCCAGACCTCCACCAGGCCGTGCGGCTCGAACACGAGAAAGCCGATGATCAGCAGGCCGAACACCACCTGCTGGATGGGCGACAGGATCTCGATGGCGCGAGGCGACCACTGGGCTGCCAGGGACACGCCGGCGCGCAGCAGCTCGGGCACCAGCGTCATGAAGAAGGCGCCCAGGATGGTGCCCAGCGTGCTGCCCAGGCCGCCCACGATGATGGCTGCCAGGTAGAAGATGGACAGCTGCAGCGTGAAGTACTCCGGCGTCATGGCGCGGTAGAAGTAGCCCAGCAAGGCACCGGCCACCCCGGCGTAGAACGAGCCGATGGCAAATGAGGTGAGCTTGTAGCGCAGCAGGTTGATGCCCAGCACCTCGGCCGAGATGTCCTTGTCGCGGATGGCGGTGAAGGCGCGGCCCACCCGGGTGCGGAACAGGTTGCGCGCCCCGATCAGCATCACCACCGCGCAGAAGGCGATCAGCCAGGCCATGCGTGCATCGGTGTTCAGCGGGATGCCGAAGAAGCTGGCCGGTGGCACATTCACGCCGCGCACGCCGCCGGTGACGGACTCCCACTCGCGGAAGATGTAGACCATCACGAACTGCATGGCCAGGGTGGCCACCGCCAGGTACAGGCCCTTGATGCGCAGGCTGGGCAAACCCACCAGGATGCCCAGCGCTGCCGCCATCAGCCCGGCGGCTGGCAGCGTGACGAAGAAGGGCAGGCCGCGTTGCGCCAGCCAGGCCGCGGTGTAGCAGCCCACGCCCATGAAGGCGGCATGGCCCAGGGAAATGAGTCCGGTGTAGCCCGTCATGATGTTCAGGCCGGCGCTGGCAATGATGTGGATGCCCAGCACGCACATCAAGCCCGTGAGGTAGCCGCCCCCCACCAGCGGAAAGGCCGCCAGCGCCGCTACAAAGGCCAGCAGCCACAGGCGCTGCACCCGAGTGGGCCACAGCGCCTCGTCGTGGGTGTAGCTCTGGCGGAAGTCCTGGATGCGCATGGGCCGGCTGCCTTACAAGCGTTCGATCTGCCGCGTGCCGAACAAGCCGTAGGGGCGGATCAGCAGGATCACCAGCACCACCACGTAGGGCACGATGTCACGCACCTTGCCGCCCAGATAACCGGCTGTCAGGCTCTCCAGCAGGCCCACGATGAGGCCGGCCACGATGGCCCCGGCAATGCTGTCCAGACCACCCAGGATGATGACCGCCAGCACCCCCAGCGCGGCGCTGCCGAGCGCCGGCGACAGGCTGGTCATCGAGGCCACCACGATGCCGGCGATCGCACCCACCAGGCCGGCGAAGATCCAGGTCAGGCGCTGCATGGCGCGCACATCGATGCCCAGCACGTAGGCGGTGACGGGGTCGCTCGCGGCCGTCCGCATGGCAATGCCTGTGCGCGAGCGGCGGAAGTACACCGTGAACGCGGCAATGATCACGCTGGCCAGCACGAAGCTCCACATCACCTTGCCCGGGATCATCACCTCGCCCAGGTCCAGCGGCTTGCGCGGCAGCAGCTGCGGCATGTCGTAGTTGCGCCCGCCCCAGATGGCATCCACCCCGCCATGCAGCGCGCTGGCCAGGCCGATGGTGGCCATCAGCACCGAGATCACCGACTGCCCGGACAGTGGCCGCAGGATGGCGCGCTCCACCAGCGCCGCGAACAGGGCCACCGCCACCAGCGTCAAGGGCAGCGCCACCCACAGCGGCAGCCCCCACATCACGTTGGCCGTGTAGAAGAAGTAGGCGCCCAGCATCATGAACTCGCCCATGGCGAAGTTGATGACGCCGGTGCCCTTGTAGATGAGCACGAAGCCGAGTGCGATCAGCGCCAGCAGCCCGCCCGACAGCAGGCCGATGGCCGAGAACTCGGCCAGGGCGATCCAGTCGAAACCGCTGTTCACTGGGTGACCCTCCGCGTGGCTTCATCGCCCAGGTAGGCTCGCACCACCTCGGGGTTGGCCCGCACCTGGGCGGGCGTGCCTTGGCCAATGACCTGGCCGAAGTTCAGCACCACCACGTGGTGCGAGATGTCCATCACCAGGCCCATGTCGTGCTCGATCAACAGTACGGTGATGCCCCGCTCCTCCTGGATGTCCAGGATGAAGCGCGCCATGTCCTCGGTTTCCTCGCGGTTCATGCCCGCCACGGGCTCGTCCAGCATCAGCACCTTGGGGCGCATGGCCAGGGCGCGGGCCAGTTCCACGCGCTTTTGCAAGCCGTAGGCCAGGCCGGCCACCGGCAGGTGGCGGATGTGGTCGATCTCGAGGAAATCGATCACGTCGCGCTCGATCTCGCGGCGCAGAGCCATCTCCTCGCGCTGTGCCGGACCGCGGTACCACAGCGCCGTCAGCGGATTGGCGTTCAGCCGCGTGTGGCCGCCCAGCTTGATGTTGTCCAGCACCGACATGCCGCGAAACAGCGCCACGTTCTGGAAGGTGCGCGCCAGGCCCAGGGCGGCGCGACGGTCGGCGCTCACGCCGGTGAGGTCGCGCCCCTCCAGCAGCACGCGCCCGCGTTGCGGGCGGTAGAAGCCTGACAGGGTGTTGAACAGGCTGGTCTTGCCCGCGCCGTTGGGGCCGATCACCGCCGTGATCTCGCCCGGCATCACGTCCAGCGACACCCCGGCCAGCGCCTGGATACCGCCAAAGCCCAGGTACACGCCCTCGGCGCGCAGCAGCGGCTCGGGCGCGGCGCCATCTGGGCTCGCGGAGGCGTTGGGGGTGGCCAGAGAGGTCATCAGGTCACGGATCGCTTGGGGTGCCTTCAGTCAACACGTCTGCATATTCAAGCGTGCCGCACGCGCACCGGCAATGAGGTCATTCCCCGAAACACCAGTGAATTGATCCATGCTGGCGACGTGGTCATGGGCTCGATGGCGCGGTAGCGCTTGAGCAGTGCTGGAAAGGCCACCTGCCCCTCGGTGCGCGCCAGCGGGAAGCCCAGGCAGATGTGGATGCCGAAGCCGAAGCTCAGGTGCGGCGGTCCGTCGCGATCCAGGTCCACGCGATCGGGGTCGGGGTAGGCGCGCGGGTCGCGGTTGGCGGCGTTGAGCATGATGAACACACGCTGGCCGGCTTCCAACGTCTTGCCATGCAGTTCGTGGGTCTGGCTGACGATGCGCACCTGCGCGCCCGAGGGGCCGTCGTATCGGAGCAACTCCTCCACCGCGGCGTTGGCCAGAGCCGGTTCAGCCTGCAGGCGCGCCATCTGGTCCGGGAAGCGCATCAGCGCCAGCATGCCGTTGGCAATGTGGTTCGTCGTGGTCTCGTGCCCGGCAAACAGCAGCAGGATGCAGGTGGCCACCAGTTCGTCTTCGGTCAGACGGTCGCCATCATCGTCGCGCAGGTGCACCAACTCGCTCATCAGGTCGGCACGCGGCGTGCGGCGGCGGTCCTCGATCAGCTCGCGGAAGAAGCCGGCCATCTCGTGCGTGGCGGCCTCGGCGGTGTCGTACTTCTCCGGTGAGGTGCGCGAAGAGCCGATGAACAGCGCCATGTCGTCGCTCATGCGCTTGACGCGGGCCAGCTCCTGGCGCTCCACGCCCAGCAGCGCCATGATCACCAGGCAGGGCAGCGGGCCGGCAAAGTCGGTGATGAAGTCGAACTCGGTGCGCGAACCGATGCCGTCCATCAGCCAGTCGGCGATGTCCGCCACTTGAGGTCGCATGGCTTGCATCGATTTGGCGTGGAACACGCGGCTGGTCAGGCGGCGCAGCCGGGTGTGGTCCGGCGGGTCATTGAACACCATCCACTGCGACAGGTAGCGAATGATCTGGCCGATGCGCTCAGCCTCCGGCGGGGGCAGAGAGGCAAAGAAGGGCCGCAGCCGGTCCGACGACAGGCGCTCCTTGTCCAGGCACACGGCCTTGACGTCGTCATAGCGCGTGAGCACCCAGCTCTTCAGGCGGGGACTCCAGAAGCACGGGTCCTCGTCGCGCATGCGGGCGAACACCGGATACGGGTCGGCCAAGGTGGCCGGGTCTTCGGGGTGCCAGTCGATAGTGCTCATGTGCGGGGGGTTCTCAAGAAAACGCCGGGCCGCTCCCAAGTTTTCTGGCGCCCCCTCGGGGGGCCGGGACGGGCAAGGCCCGGCCCTTGGGGGGGGTTCTCAATACCCGAACGATTGTTTTGTTTTGTGGGGCAGCTGCCTATACTGGTAAGCCCCAGTCCCCTCTGCCTCATTACACCGTCACCCCTTTGCATGCGGACCCCGTGTCCGCACACTTG
>CAISJH010000755.1 GCA_903885585.1 uncultured beta proteobacterium | reverse complement strand
TGGTGGCGGCAGTTCTGATGCTGATAGCAACGGTCGGCGTTGGACTCTATGCAGAGCGTTCGCATGAAGCCATGCACATGCGAAACACGTCGGTCTCAGTGGGTTTGGAACGTATGGTTCGGCTGAACCAGTCTCTCGGCAGCATGTTGCGGGCTGCCGCCCATGAACAGAACGCACTGCGCGCCAGCAGTTATGAGACTCTTCAGCAAGAACTGAAGGTCACTATGGAAGGCGTATTGAGTGACACGCGTGACTTGCCCTTGGCCAGCGAGATCGCTGCGCTCGCGGAGCAACAGATGAAGTTGCGGAATGTGGAGAGCCGTGCCTTGGCCTACATCGTGCAAAGTCGATGGCAAGCGGCACGCAGCGTGCTGTCCGAAGAGAAGTTTGAACTCTCGAGAAAGATCTACGAGATCAACAGTGAGACTGCAGTAGGGGCCATGACCAGCGAACTGGGGTTGGCGACAGTGCGCCTGGACGAACTCAAGGAGGCGTTGCTGGCGATTCTGGTGTGCGTGATGTTGTTCCTTCTTGGCACTGGTGCAGCTTTCGCCAGGCGCCTGCAGTTGGCACAGCGCCAGCAAGCGCAACTGCAATCCGACATTGAGCGCGCCAACGACGAGCTGGAGGCCAAGGTCAAGCAACGCACGACAGAACTTGAGATTGCCAATGCCAAGCTGCAGGAACTCAGCACGACCGACGCGCTGACAGGACTTGCCAATCGTGGGCACTTTGATGCCCAGTGGCATGTGGAGTGGCAACGAGCCCTGCGCGACGGCAACCATCTCTCCTTGATCATGCTCGACGTGGACCACTTCAAAGCTTTCAACGACAGCCTTGGTCACCCGGCGGGCGATGCATGTCTGCAACGCGTAGGTGGCATCCTGCGCACGGTACGCAACCGGCCGGGTGACCTCACGGCCCGGTACGGCGGCGAGGAGTTCATAGTGATTCTTCCGGGGTGTGATGGCCCCCCGGCCAGACTCAAGGCTGAGGGTTTGCGTGAGGCCGTGGCTGCCGCGGCCATGCCCCACCCCCAATCGCCGACTGCACCAATAGTGACCATCAGCGCCGGGGTGGCCTCATGCATTCCGCAAGTGGGACAAGACCCTGCACAGTTGTTACGTTTGGCAGATCAGTCGCTGTATCAGGCCAAGCTGCACGGGCGCAATCGGGTTCTGCTGGCCAACGATACGCCCTGAGTCCGACTGGACTGAGCTACGACGGGTAGCAAACCACTGAGACGTTCCGACAGATGACAAAGAGCCAGCCCCGGTGAGGGCTCGGGCCTTGCAGGGCGGTCCGGATGCTTGGTCTACTTGCGCACCGGCGGCAAGTCAGTACAACTCCCATGCGCCACCTCCGCTGCCATGCCGATGCTCTCGCCGAGCGTGGGGTGCGGGTGGATGGTCTTGCCGATATCCACGGCATCCGCCCCCATCTCGATGGCCAGGGCGATCTCACCGATCATGTCGCCGGCGTGGGTGCCGACGATGCCGCCGCCCAGGATCTTGCCGTGGCCGTGTGCCTCAGGGCTGTCATCGAACAACAGCTTGGTGAAACCCTCGTCGCGTCCGTTGGCGATCGCCCGGCCCGAGGCTGTCCACGGGAACAGGCCCTTCTTGACCTTGATGCCCTGTGCCTTGGCCTGGTCTTCGGTGAGGCCCACCCAGGCCACTTCGGGGTCGGTGTAGGCCACGCTGGGGATCACGCGGGCGTTGAAAGCGGCCGCAGCCAGCTCCTTGTTGCCCTGGAGTTCACCCGCGATGACCTCTGCCGCCACGTGCGCCTCGTGCACCGCACCGCACCCCACCCCACCCCACCCCACCCCACCCC
>CAISJH010000754.1 GCA_903885585.1 uncultured beta proteobacterium | reverse complement strand
CGATGTGCTGATGGGTGCCGTGGAGGCGATGGCGCCCGCTCACCGGGGCTCCTTCCTGTCTTCCTGGCAGATGTCCACCTGCCAACATGGTGCAGACAGCCTGCGCGCCTATGCCCAGATGGTGCAGGGCGACCGCCACGCGCTCCTGCAGGCCACGGTGGCGGCAGCGGCCGATCTGGGCTGGGGTCGCTGGGCTCTCACGCTGGAGGACGGCCTCCTGCACCTGGAGGTGCTGGACAGCCCCTTCGTGGCCGGATGGCTGGCGGCGTCTCAAGGCCGCCCTTCGGAGGAGCCGGTCTGCGCGCCCATCCGCGGCATGCTGCAGGCGCTGGCCGAGGTGGTGCTGGAGGGGCCTGTCGCGGTGCAGGAGGACGATTGCGCGGCCCTGCAGGCTCAAGCTTCGTGCCCCTCGGAGGTGCCGGCAACGTCTGGTGATGATGGGGGCCAGGCCCACGGCGCCCCCTGCACCTGCCGCTTCACCGCCAGGGCGAGGAGCGCGGCTTGAGCTCGGCGGGCGAGGTGCGCGCCGCCGTGGGCGCGATGGCCGGGTTGGACCCTTGGGCCTTGGTGCAGCCAGATCAGGTGCACCGGGACATCTACCTGAGCGAAGACATCTTTGCCCTGGAGATGGAGCGTCTGTGGGCCCGCGCCTGGCTCTTCGTGGGCCATGACAGTCAGGTGCCGGAGCCGGGCGATGTCTGGGCCACCAATCTGGCTGGTCAGCCTGTGCTGATGCTGCGCGGGCACGACGGTGCGGTGCGGGTGTTGCACAACCGTTGCGCCCACAAGGGCGCGGCCTTGCGCCCTGAAGGGGCCAGCCATGCCGGGCAGACCCTGCGCTGCCCGTACCACGCCTGGTCGTACCGGCTGGACGGCACCCTGCTCGCGGCGCCGCAGAAAGACGGGCTGGCGGGCACGGCGTTCGAGTCCAGCCGCGCGGCTCAGGGGCTGACGCCCTATGGCGAGGTGGCAGTGCACCGCGGATTCGTCTTCGCGCGCGCCCGCCGTGACGGCCCGGGCTTCGAGGCCTCGATGGGCGAACTGATGGCCGCCCTGGACCTTCTGGCCGATCGCTCCCCCCAAGGCCGGCTGAAGATGGCCGGTGGCGTGCTGCGCACGGCCTTCGACGCCAACTGGAAGATCTACCTCGAGAACATCAACGACGCCTTCCACCCCATCAGTGCCCATGCGTCGGTGACGGCGTCGGCCGACAGCGTGTGGCGCGGTGCCCAAGGGGCTGGCGACGGTGCCCGCTCTGCTCAGGCCACACCGCCCCTGGCCTTGCGCCAGCTGCTGCCTTTTGGCTCGGGCTACGACTTCTTCAAGGCCATGGGCGCTCGCGTGCTGCCCCACGGCCACAGCCTGCTGGGCACGCACCACAGCATCCACACCGGCTATGCCGACCTCGGGGCCTATGGGGAAGCTCTGCGGCAGGCACATGGCGAGGCGCGCACGGCGCAGGTGCTGGCTTTTGCGCCTCAGAACGTGGTGTTCTATCCCTCCATGGCGCTGAAGGGTGCGCCGCCAGTGATGCGGGTGCTGCGCCCGCTGTCGGCCGGCCGCACCGTGCTGGAGGCCTGGGCCTTTCAGCCCGAGGGCGCGCCGCCGGAGGTGCTGCGCAGCGCGCTGCTCTACAACCGCCAAGTGTTTTCGCCCATGTCCATGGTGGCGCACGACGACCTGCACCTGTTCGAGGGCCTGCAGCGCAGCCTGGCGGCACGCGGCAACCCCTGGGTGAGTCTGCACCGGGGCGCGGTGCGTGGGCCAGATGGCGAGCTGCAGGAAGCCTTGCCGCGCGATGTGGACGGGCTGGACGAGGCGCTGCTGCGCAACCAATACCGAGCCTGGGCCGAGGGCATGGCAGAGGGCATGGGTCAAGGTGCAGGCGCTGCGGAGGCAGCAGCGTGCTGATGCCCGCGGACATCACCCGTACTCTGCTGCAGGACTTTGTGGCGGAGGAGGCCTGGCTGCTGGACGCCCAGCGCTGGGACGAGTGGGCGGCGTTGTTCACCGCCGATGGGCGGTACTGGGTGCCGGCCTGTCCCGGGCAGCCCGATACACCGGACCAGGTGTCGCTGCTGGACGACGATGCACTGCTGCGGGCCGTCAAGCTCATGCGTCTGCGCGACCACCGCGCCCACTCCCAGCAGCCCCCGGGGCGCGGGCACCACCTGCTGCAGGCCTGCACCGTGGTGACGATGGACGCGCCCGGCAACCGCTTCGAGCTGCGCACGCCCTTTGTCTACACCGAGTTGCGCGCGGGCCGCACAGTGAGCCTGCCTGGCGTGGCCTGGCATCACCTGGTGGTGGACGCAGGCGCTCTCAAGATGCGACTGAAGCGGGTGGACCTGCTGCATGCCGACCAACCGCTGCCGGCGGTGGAGTTCTACCTTTGACCTGTTGGACGAGACCCCATGGCTGAAAGATCGTTCACCGAAGAAGTCAAGAAGCTGCGCCTGGGCGAGGGCGAGGTGTTCCGCGGCGAGGGCATCCTGGCCGTGACCAAGGCGCTGTTGGAGTCCGGCGTGGCCTATGTGGCGGGCTACCAGGGCGCGCCCATCTCGCACCTGATGGACGTGCTGGCCGATGCGCAGGACATCCTGGCCGACCACGGGATCCACTTCGAAAACAGCGCCAGCGAGGCCACGGCGGCGGCCACCTTGGCGGCGAGCGTGAACTACCCGCTGCGCGGCGCGGCCACCTTCAAGAGCACGGTGGGTACCAACGTGGCCAGCGACGCGCTGGCCAACCTGGCTTCGGGCGGCGTCACCGGTGGCGCGCTCATCATCGTGGGCGAGGATTACGGCGAGGGCAGCTCCATCATGCAGGAGCGCAGCCATGCCTTTGCCATGAAGTCGCAGATCTGGCTGCTGGACCCGCGGCCCAACCTGCCGTCCATCGTGCAGGCGGTCAAGGACGGCTTCGACTTGAGCGAGGCCAGCCACACGCCCGTGATGCTGCAGCTGCGCATCCGCGCCTGCCACGTGCACGGGCAGTTCACAGCCAGCGCCAACCGCCGCCCGGACTTCACGCTGCGCGAGGCCATGGAGCAGCCGCGCCGCGATACCGGCCGCATCGTGCTGCCGCCCGCCAGCTTTGTGCATGAGCAGGAGAAGGTGCGTGAGCGCTGGCCGGCGGCGGTGCGCTTCATCCGCGAGCGCGGGCTGAACGAACGCTTCGGCCCCGGCGGGCGTGACGTGCTGGCTGCCGGTGCGCCCACCGGCATCGGCACCCAGGTCGATGAGGCCGCTGCCGCAACGGCGCAAGGCATCGGCATCATCGTGCAAGGGGGGCACTACAACACGCTGCTGCGCGTGCTGCTGAACCTGGGGCTGGCCGATCTCTTCGGCCGCACGGCCGTGCCGATCTACGTCATGAACGTCACCTACCCGGTGGTGGATGAGGAGGTACTGGAGTTCTGCGCCAACAGACGCGCCGTGCTGCTGGTGGAAGAGGGGCAGCCCAACTTCCTGGAGCAGAACATTGCTGCCGTCCTGCGTGCGGCGGGCATCGACTGTGCCCTGCACGGCAAGGACCTGCTGCCCGTGGCGGGCGAGTACACGGCCGGCGTGGTTCTGGCTGGCGTGCGCGGCTTTCTGCAGCGCCATGGCGTGCTGGCGGCGCCTGCACCCACTGTGCCGTTGACGGCTTCTGTGGCCTCCGCCGTGGCGGCAGCGCCTGCTGCGGGCGTGTCAGCGGCGATGTCCTCACCGTCCCGCGTCATTCCCATCCATCCCGCGCCCGTGGTGCACAACCGCCCACCGGGTTTTTGCACCGGCTGCCCAGAGCGGCCCATCTTCACCGCGATGAAGCTGGTGGAGCGTGAACTCGGCCCGCACCATGTCTCGGCAGACATCGGCTGCCACCTGTTCTCCATCCTGCCGCCCTTCAACGTGGGCAACACCACCATGGGCTATGGGCTGGGTGCAGCCGGTGCCGCGGCGCTCAACGTCAAGGCCGACAAGCGCGTGATCAGCGTCATGGGCGACGGCGGCTTCTGGCACAACGGGCTGACCAGCGGCATCGCCAATGCGGTGTTCAACCGCTCCGACAACCTGACGCTCATCGTCGACAACAGCTACACCTCGGCCACCGGTGGGCAGGACATCCTGTCCTCCAAAGCCACCAACCCCACGCGCAGCACCGGCCATGCCATCACGCAGGCTGTGCGGGGCGTGGGCGTGAACTGGGTGCGCACCGTCACGCGCACCTACGACCTCAAGGCCATGACCGCCGCGCTGAAGGAGGCCCTGACCAGTCAGGAGCCCGGCCCCAAGGTGCTGGTGGCGCAGAGCGAGTGCATGCTCAACAAGCAACGGCGCGAGAAGCCGTTGCAGCGCCAGCGCCTGGCCGCGGGTGAGCGCGTGGTGCGCGAGCGCTTTGGCGTGGACGCCGACACCTGCACCGGGGACCACTCCTGCATCCGGCTGTCCGGCTGCCCTTCGCTCACCGTCAAGCCCAACCCGGACCCGCTGCGCACCGACCCCGTGGCCTCGGTGGTCGACTCCTGTGTGGGCTGCGGCCTGTGCGGCGAGGTTTCGCATGCCGCGGTGCTGTGCCCTTCGTTCTACAAGGCGCGCATCGTGAGCAACCCCACCGCCTGGGACCGCCTGCGCGAGCGCGTGCGCGGCGCCGTCATTGGCTGGCTGCAGCGGCGCGACGCCGCCCGCCGCGCGCGTTGGGCCTTCGGAGAGGTGTCGTGAGCGCCCCAGAGCCCGGCAGTGCTCAGCCCCAGTCTGCGATGACACCGGAGGGAGATGTGGGCACCGCCGCGGGTCTTCCTGTGAACCCACCAAGCCTCATCAAGATCGCCATCCTCGCCATGGGCGGCGAGGGCGGCGGCGTGCTGGCCGACTGGCTGGTGGACCTGGCCGAACACGCCGGCCACCGGGCCCAGACTACCTCGGTGCCCGGCGTGGCGCAGCGCACCGGCGCCACGATCTACTACGTCGAGATGCTCATCGACGGTGATGCGCAAGCGCAGCCGGTCATGGCCTTGATGCCCCTGCCCGGTGATGTGGACATCGTCATCGCCTCGGAGCTGATGGAGGCGGCCCGTGCGGTGCAGCGTGGGCTGGTGACACCGGACCGCACCACCATGGTCGCCTCCACGCACCGCGTGTACGCCATTGCCGAAAAGACGGCCATGGGCGACGGGCGCGCGGACAGCGCTGCGTTGTTGGCGTCAGCACGTGGCGCGGCAGCGCGCTTCATCGGATTTGACATGGCGCAGGCGGCCGAGGACGCCGGCAGCGTGATCAGCGCTGTGCTGTTTGGCGCGCTGGCGGCCACCGAGGCCTTGCCCTTCAGCCGTGCGCAGTTCGAGGCGACCATCGAGCGCGGCGGGGTGGGCGTCAAGCCCAGCTTGCGGGCCTTTGCCGCCGCTTTCGAGCGGGCGGCCCGGGGGGAGGGGAGCGACAAGCCGCCGGCGTCCAAGGAGGCCCTGGCGACGGCTGTGAGTACGGG
>CAISJH010000753.1 GCA_903885585.1 uncultured beta proteobacterium | reverse complement strand
TGCAGATGTGACAGCGACTCGCTGAAGCCGTGGTTGTAGGGCCGGAACTGCGGGCTGTCGCCCAGATGCCATTTGCCCAACTGGACCGTGTGGTAACCCGCGCCTTGCAGCAGCTTGGCCAGGGTGATCTCGCTGGTGGGCAGGCCCATGTCCTCGTAGGGGATCAGCTCAGACTCACGCTCTGGTCGGTAGATGGGCTTGTACAGCTGCTCGGCCGGCGCCATGCCGGTCACCACCTTCATGAACTGCTTGGGCGTGGGCGTGAACTCGAAGCCAAAGCGGGTGGCATAACGTCCGGTCAGGATGGCCGCGCGTGACGGTGCACATGTGGCATTGCCGGAGTAGCCGTTGCGAAACTCCACACCCTGCCGGGCAATGCTGTCGATATGCGGCGTGGGCACCTTTCCACCGGCAATACCACCCCCGTAGTGGGTGATGTCGTTGAAGCCGAGGTCGTCGGCCACGATCAGCACCACATTGGGCGGCCGTCGCGCCGGGCTGCCTGGGGCCGAGGTTGCCGCCAGTGCCGGCGTGGGCGGGCCGGCCTGCCAGGTGACTTCGCGGGGCGCCGCGTAGTCCTTCTGCAAGATGTACTGCACGACCAGCAGCATCACGCCGGCCCGGCCGCCCACCGCATAGAAGCCCACCGCACCCAGGGCCAGCAGGGCCAGCAGGGCCCACGCCGCACGTTTGATCATGGTCGGGTCTTCCTCATCTTGTTGGGCTGGGGAGCGCTCTGGCTTGCTCAGGGACGCCTGCCCATCTCGACGGCTCGACTGCCCGTGAGCAGGCTGAACCAGTCGCCGTCGGCTCCGATGCGAAGCGGGCCGCCGTAAATCTGCCCAGCACGCTCCAGGAAGACGGGGTCCAGACCTGAGCTCGGCAGGGGCGGCACGATGTGGTTGAGTACCAGAGCCTTGACCCCGGCCCCTTGCGCGATTTCGGCCGCCTCTTCCGGGGTCGTGTGGTAATCCAGCACGTCGTGCATGATCCTGGACAGGTTCTTGCGGCCAGCGCCATTGAAACCTTGTTCCAAGATTGACAGCAGCACGGGCGACAGGGCTTCGTGTACCAGCAGGTCAACGCCCTTGGCTTCGCGTGCCACGGAGGCTGTCTTCTTGGTGTCGCCGCTCAAGACCACGCTGCGGTCCTTGTAACGGATGCGGTAGCCCACTGCGGGGCTGACGGGGGTGTGCTCCACGGCAAACGCCACGATCTCGAGGTCGGGTTCGGACACCAGCACCTTGCGGCCGGTGTCAGGCGGCAGTTCGAACATCAGCGCCTTGCCGCCGAAACCCTCCGGCGGGGCCACGGCCTCGCCGTGGTGGGCCGTTCGGTAGCCCTTGTCGAGCGTGTAGGCCTCATTGAAACCCTGCAGCACCTTGTCCAGGCCAGTCGGGCCGTGAATGGGCAGCGGCTCCTTCGCTGTGCGCTGGATCCAGCGCTGAAGCATCAACTCGCCCAGGCCGTCAATGTGGTCGGAGTGGTAATGGGTGAAGAACAGCGCCTCGATCTGGCCGGCATTGAGCCGCATGCGGCTGATGTTGCGGGCCGAGCCGCTGCCGCTGTCGAAGACGAACATGCGCTTGCCCGCCACGATCACCGTGCAGGGGCCGCTGCGCTTGTCATCGGGAAAGGGGGAGCCGGCGCCACACAGGCCCACATGCAACCCATCGCGCATCGAGGCCAACGGGTCTGCCAGGGCCGTCATGGCGTTGACCTGCCGGGACATGAGCGCCACGGTGAGCGGGCCGCGCTGCCACCAGGCCAAGGCCGCGGCCACCGCCAGCGTCACGCCGACCCACCACAGGACTTTCGCCCGAGACTTCATGCCCATATCTCCGATGCTGTGCCCGGCCCGATCAGGCAGCCACTTGGATCGTGCGCCATGGCCGCTACTGGGGCCAGTAGGAGAGCCCCGCTTGCGCGGGCCTTGCTTTTATGGCACTTCCAATGCCAAAAGGTCGATCCTGTACCTGGCCGTTGCGCCAGTGCCCGCATGACCCCTGGATCGGCCCGCGCCAAAGATTGTGGCAACATCAGTGTCAATAATATGCCGCGCTGTGCGCCCCGCCGGTGTCGGGTCCATCTGACCGAGCCGTACATCCACAGCCCCACCTGATCCGTACCCTACGGCGACATGGACAAGATCTGGCTGAAGGGCTACCCGCCTGGGGTGCCGACCGACATCGATGTGCAGGCGCTGGGCACGCTTGGGGAGTACCTTGAGCGTGCCGTGACGCAGTACGCCGATCGCAAGGCGTTTGTGAGCGGCTCCACTGGTGTTGCCCTGAGCTACCGCGAGCTTGACACGCTGAGCCGGCATGTGGCCGCGTACTTCCAGTCGGTCCTGCTGCTGCCGAAGGGCGCGCGCGTGGCGCTGATGATGCCCAACCTGCTGCAGTATCCGGTGTGCTTGTTCGGATTGCTGCGGGCGGGCTATGTGGTGGTGAACGTCAACCCCCTGTACACCCCGCGCGAGTTGGAGCATCAGCTCAAGGACTCTGGTGCCGAAGTGATGGTGGTGGTCGAGGTCTTCGCGCACACCCTGGCCAAGGTCGTCAGCCGCACTCCCGTCAAGCATGTGGTGGTCACGGGCCTGACCGACATGATGCCCTGGCCCAAGCGCCTGCTCGGCAACTTCCTCATCCGCCAGATCAAGAAGGCCGTGCCGCCCTACAGCCTGCCGGGCAGCGTGGGGCTGCGTGACGTGTTGGTGCGTGGCGCGGCGCAGGCCTTCAAGACGGCGCGCTGCACGCCCGATGACTTGGCCTTTCTGCAATACACCGGGGGGACCACGGGCGTGTCCAAGGGGGCCATGCTCACGCATCGCAGCGTGCTGGCCAACGCCGAGCAATGCCGCGTCTGGTTCGATCCCATCATGGACAAGTCCGAGGCGATGATCGGGATCACCGCCATTCCGCTGTACCACATCTACGCCTTGGGTAACTGCCTGGGCGGCATCGGCACCGGGGGCACCAACGTCCTCGTGGCCGATCCGCGCAACATCCCGGCTTTCGTCAAGGTGTTGGCGCGGTACCGGTTCGCCACACTGCCGGCGGTCAACACCTTGTTCATCGGCCTGCTCAATGACCCGAAGTTCTCCCAGCTCGATTTCAGCAAGCTGCTGTTCGGCGTGGGCGGCGGCGCGGCCACGCAGCGTGCGGTGGCCGAGCAATGGCAGCAGGTGACCGGCACGCCACTGCTTGAAGGCTATGGTTTGACCGAGTGTTCACCCACGGTCACCGTCAACCCCTACAACCTGCAGTCCTTCAGTGGCGGCATCGGTCTGCCGCTGCCCTCCACCGAGGTTTCTATCCGCGACCCCGAAGGCCGCGAGCTGCCCATTGGCGAGCCCGGTGAGCTGTGCGTGCGCGGCCCCCAGGTCATGTCGGGCTACTGGAACCGACCGCAGGAAACCGCCGCCGTGATGACCGAGGACGGATACCTGCGCACGGGTGATATGGCAGTGATGGACGAGGCCGGCTTCCTCAAGATCGTCGACCGGATCAAGGACATGATCCTGGTCTCTGGCTTCAACGTCTACCCGAACGAGATCGAGGAGGTGGTGATGATGCACCCGGGTGTGCTCGAAGTCGCTGCCGTCAGCAAGGCCGATCCCGGCTCGGGCGAAGTGCCCAAGATTTTTGTCGTCAGGAAGTCGCCGGCCCTCACCCGAGAGATGCTGTGGGCCCATTGCCGCGAGAACCTCACCGCCTACAAGGTGCCGCGCGAGATCGAGTTCCTGCCCGACCTGCCCAAGAGCCCGGTGGGCAAGGTCCTGCGGCGCGAACTGCGTGATCGCGCCTGATCCCCCCATACCCCCAGCAAAGATCCACCATGACCGATCTCGTTGTTCGACGCCTGCTGATCGACCTGGAAACGCCCTTCGCTCGTCACTGGAATGGCGGCGATGCCTTCCGTTCCGCCTTCTTCAACGCGCTGTCGATGAGCTTCCCGCTCGGCGAGCAGTACTTCATGGATTCCGTGCGCAATGGCCTGAAGTCGCTGCCGGAAGCCGAGCGCGCGCCCTACGTGGCCGAAGTGCAAGGTTTTGTCGGACAAGAGGCCACGCACCGCCGCATCCACACGCTCTTCAACGGCCACCTGCTCAAGCAGGGCTATGTCAACCAGATCGAACAGCGGGCGCAGGCGCGCATGCGGGCCAATGCCCACCTCGACCTGCGCAACCACTTGGCGGCCACCGCGGCGACCGAGCACTTCACGGCGATATTTGCCGACTGGATGATGCGCCACCCCGAGGCCCTGGAAGGGGCGGAGCCGCGGCTGAAGACGCTTTGGCTGTGGCACAGCGCCGAAGAGTCGGAGCACCGCAACACGGCTTTCGACATCTACCAGGCCACAGGCGGCAATCAGGTCTGGCGCGTGCGGATATTCCGTGCCATGACCGTCATCTTCCTCAGCGATTTGCTGCGTCAGACGGTACGCAATCTGTGGCGTGACGGTTGCCTGTTCAAGCCCAGCACCTGGCGCAGCGCCGGCAGGCTGCTGTTCGCGCGTGACGGCCTGATCCGCGGCAATGTGGCCCTGTGGCGCGACTATGAGCGCCCCGATTTCCACCCCAGCCAGCACGACGCATCGCACTCGCAGCAGTGGTTGCGCGAGAACTCGGCGCAGTTCAGCGTGGTCGGCCAGCCCGGCTGACGGCCCGCGCAGGCCCATCCGCCAGTGCCGCCCAACTGACCAAGCCCTGGCATGCAGCCGCAAGTCGTCCAGTTGATCGCGGTTGTCAGCGTCCTGCTGACCTTTGCGCTGGCTGAACTGGCGCAGGGCCGGTTCTTTGCCCGCCAGGCCACGCGGGAAGACAACCGACTGGATGTCGCCGTCACCTTGCTGTTCCCAGTCATTGGGGGTGGGGTGCTGGCAGCGGCCGGCGCGCTGTGCGCGGCCTTCTTGCCGTCATACCGCGATGCCCTGGCGCACTGGCCCGTGTGGGCCATGCTTGCGCTTCTGTTGGTGGCCGACGACTTCACCCAGTATCTCTGGCACCGCCTGAGCCACACCTCGGTGCTCTGGCCTTTGCACCGCGCGCACCACTCTGCGGCCTACATGAGCGTGCGTGTCGTCTACCGCAACAACGCCTTCTATTACCTGTTGATGCCCGGCCTGTGGCTGTCAGGGGCGCTGCTGTACCTGGGCTTTGGCTGGGTTTACGTGGGCTACACCATCGTGAAGCTCAGCGTCATCATCGGCGCCCACTCAGCCGTGCGCTGGGACGAGTGGCTGTACCGGCATGCTGCGCTGCGTCCGCTGGTGTGGGTGCTCCAGCGCACCATTTCCACGCCGGCCACGCACTTCGCCCACCATGCGCTGGTGCAAGACGATGGCGTGGGCCACTACACGGGCAACTACGGCAACCTGCTGTTTCTGTGGGATGTGCTGCTGGGCACGGCCCGCATCACCCAGCAATACCCGCCCGCCTACGGCCTGGCGGACGACCGCGCTCACGGCCCGGAGCCCTGGGCGGTGCAGTTCACCTATCCGCTCCTGCGCTCGCGCCGTGTCGGCACCGTGCTTGGGCGCGACGGCCACCACCGGCCGCCGTCCTGACGGCCAGGGCGCTGCGCTGCGGCCCAGTCGGCTCGCACTTGGCGCCATGGCAAGTTTCATGGCGGCGCGCTTGACGGACCCCGCGCCCACCCCGTGGCGCTCAGGGGGTGACGAACAGGGTCTCGCAGCCGGTGCCGGCCAGTGCCCGGTCGACCTGGGCGCGGGCGCCAGCGCCCAGTGCCTGGTGGTCGCGCCACAACCAGGCCAAGCACTTGCCCTGGTACGGGAACGCCTGCTGCACCCAAGGCTGGCCATCGACCACCGCCTGCACTTGGGGTTGGCCCGCGTGCAGGGCCTGTGCATTGGCCAGCAGCACAGGCACATACAGGCGGCCGATCTCTCCCAGCAGTGTGCGCAAGGTGGAGGGCCATGCGTCGGCTGCGAACCAGCCGTCGTCGGACACCTCGATGCCCGACAGGTCCTCCAGCAACGCCACCCAGGCGCACACGCGTGGGGCATGTTTCACGGCCAGCGCCATCGGTGTGGGGTCGAATTGAACGAGCTGGGTCAGCTGCCCGTAGACCGCGAAGTCGCTGGATCCGGGGCGCGAACCCATGAGGAATCGGTGCTGCCGCAAGTGCTCCTCCAGCGCTGCCAGCACCCGCAGGTATCCCGCTTCGATGATGGGCCCGGTGGTAGGGTTGGAGCCCACGTAGCGCAGGCGGGGGATTTGCCGGCCGGACACCAGCTTGGCCACCTTCGCCAGCGCGGCGTCGTCCTGGGGTTCGCCGAACCAGCACCCCAGAATCCGCTCGGCCTTGTCGATGTCTTCCGCGAAGTGCCAGCGGTAGTGGAACATCGCCTTGGTCAGCCACTCGTCCGCGAAGTCTTCTAGCAGCGCATCAATGAAGGCCAGCGCGGGGTCGCTCGGCACCACGCTGCGCCCTGGGTACGCGGCTTCAAAGCGGCGGATCAGCGGCGTCGAATCGGTGACGGGTTGCAGGTCGCCCGCGGGACCGGGCAGGTAGAAGGTGGGAAGCAAGTGCGGCCGGGCCACGGGCAGACCGGGGGCTCCCGCCGCCGAGGGCACCAGCCGGTAGGCGATGCGCCGGTAGCGCAGCAGCGCCACCATCTTGCGGGTGTAGGGCGAACCTGGCACACCACAGAGCAAGAGCGGCTTGGCGTCCATGGTCCGTGTCCGGGTGGGGAGGGTGGCCTGCGACGGCTCAGCCGGTGCCGCTGCCCGGCGCAGCTGCGGCTTCATGTCCCGTGTCGGCTTCGCTGAAGCCCACATAGCGGACAAAGGTCTTGTTGTCTTCGCGAACCGACTTCACCTTGTTGGCGACGAAACTCTCGTCGGGGTAGCCCATGGCGATGCAGATCATGATGTGCTGGTCGTCCGGGATTCCCGCGTGCTCGTGCACCACGCTGGACTGCATGATCCCCTGACCATTGATGACGCAGCCCAGACCGCGCTCCCAGGCTGCCAGTACGATGGCGTGTGACAACGCGCCGAGGTCGAACTGGCTGATGGCCGCCGGCTCCAGCACCTTGTCGTAGGTCAGCACCAGCGACACCGGGGCGTCGAACTGGCGAAACCCGCGCATCACCCAGTCCGTGCGCCGCACCTTGTCATCCCGCGCAATGCCCATGGCGTCGAACAGTTGCACCGCAATGTCGATCTGCCGCTTGCGGTGTGCGCCTTCGTAGGCCTCCTTCATCGGAAAGTCGCGCTTGGGCGGCACGCCCTTGACCATGTTCTCGGTGTTGCCGCGGCGGATGCGGTCCAGCGGCGCGCCAGTGATCACATGCACCTGCCAGGGCTGGGTATTCATCGATGACGGGGCCCACTTGGCCACCTCGATGATCTCGTCGATCACGGCACGCGGCACCGGCTTGTCGAGGTAGCCGCGAATGCTCCTGCGGGCCTTGATCAATTGTTCGAATTCCATGCGGTACAGCTTCCTGTTCTGGCGGCCCGTGCCGGCCCTTGGGCTTGCAAGGGCCGGGTCTTGGCAAACGGTTCTGGCGTGGGCGGTCAACCGCCGGTGCGGCCTACCTGCCCACCAGCGCGATGACACTGGCCAGATGCACCAGGGCCGCCAGCAGCGCCAGCACCAGCGCCACCCAGCTGCGGGGCGACAACGCCAGGCCCATGACGATCTGGGTGGGGAACGAGAAGGTCATGGCCGTACCGGCCGTCTTCAAGGGATGCACGTCTCGCATAGTGGGGTCGATCGCCAGTTTCATCATGTCGCGCCGGCTGCGGTAACGCATTGCGCCCACCACGTGCCAGCCAGGGTCGGCGGGCGTGTTCCACGAGTCGATGTACCCGCCGACCTTGCGCAGGACCAGCATGGGGTGGCCGCCGTGGCGCAGCAATACCTTGACGAATCGCCGGCCATAGTCCCGCAGCAGCGTCAGGCCCGGCACGGGCGCCCCCGATGCTGGGTGCGCCACCTCACCTGGGTGCACGCGCACGAGATTGCTCATGATGAACTCGCGTCCGTCATCGGCCTCCAGGAAGGCCCGCACCACCGCCGGGTCGCTGTACTCGTTGATCTTGGTGCGCGCCGCCTCGGCCATGAAAGCGTCCACCTCGGCCGGGCTCAAGGGCCCGCGCCAGTTGTCGTACCAGAGCCGAAAGGCTGCGTACACGGCCAAGGCCACCAGCCATACCCACCATGCACCGATCATCATCTGTCCCCTGGCTCGGATTGAACAATGGGCCCACCTGGCGGGGCGAAAAATGACACTATAGGTGTCAATACAAGCGAGCGTCAACAGCCGCTGGGTGCCCGCGGACCCTGCAGCGTGCAAGCGCGCCAGTCTTCGGGGCGCCGCTCGCGCCCTACCGTTGTCTGCCAGGGCCAGGTGTGCAGGCCCTGCACCTGATCGACCGGGTCATTCCGCGCGTGCCGGCACCTCATTGGCCACCTCCTGCGCCAGCTCCAGCGCCTGCTGCCCGATCGTGCGCAGCAACCCCCCCGGCTGTCGCAGGTCGAAGCCCGTGAAGTGCAGCCCGGCCCGCGCTCCCCGGCCGATGGCCTCGAGCGGCAGGCCGCGCGCGTCGAGGCCGAGGCTCACGTCCGGTACGAGATCGTACAGGCCAGCCTCGTAGCCGGTGGCCAGCACGATCGAGTCGAAGGGCGCCTCCTGACTGTCGGTGAACCGTACGCCGCGGCCGAGCAGGCGCTCGATGCCCGGGTGCACCCGGATGTCGCCGCGGCGGATGCGCGCGAGCGTGCCCACGTCGATGACGGGCGTACGCCCTTCCTCGCGCAGTTGCGCCAGGGGCGAGATGCCCGGGGTGCGCAGGCCCCAGCGCGAGAGGTCACCCACCGTGAGGTCGCGCAGCCAGGCCGTGAGCGTGTGGCCCCAGCGCGGCGGCAGCCGGCCCAGCAGGATCGAGGTGCGCTGCGTGGGCCGCCCAAGCACGTCGCGGTGCACGATGTTGACGGCCGAGCGCACCGACAGTGCCACCTCCACGCCTGCTTCGCACAAGTCGAGCGCGATCTCCGCCCCCGTGTTGCCCATGCCCACCACGAGCACCCGCTGTCCCGCAAAGGGTGCGGGGTCGCGGTAGGCGTGGCTGTGCAGCACGGTGCCTTCATAAGCTTGCTCGCCAGGCAGCTCGGGGCGGCGCGGGCGGGCGTTCGCGCCGCTGGCCACGACCACGTGCGGCGCCTCGATGCGCTGGCCGTCCTCGCAGGTCACGGCCCAGCCTGTGCCCGCTGCAAGCGGCTCGATGCGGCGCACCGCCACCCCGAAGAGCGGCTGGATGCCGAAGTGAACGGCGTAGTCTTCCAGGTACCGCACCACCTGCTCGCGCGGCACGTAGCGCGGCGCCTGCGCCGGAAAGGGCAGGCCCGGCAGTGCCGAGAGTTCCTTGACCGTGTGCAGGTGCAGCCGGCGGTAGTGCGAGCGCCACGAGGCGCCCACGCTGTCACTGCGCTCGAGCACGCAGGCCTGAATGCCGAGCTGGCCCAGGCATGCTGAGGCAGCCAGGCCCGCGGGGCCGGCGCCGATGACGACGGCGGCTGTGCGCGCCGGGACTTGCGAGATGGAGGAAGGCGAGGGCAGATCAGTCGTCGGCATGGCAGGGCGGGGCGGGCTGAGGCGCCTGGCGGAACATGGCCGGATCGGGTACGCGCTGGGCGGCCAGCGGGGCGATCGGGGGGGTTAACCAGGCGGCCAGCCTGACTCTAACGGGCCGCGTACCCCGCGACCTGTCACCTTTCGCCGCCGGCAGTGAACGACCGGTCTGGCGCACGCTCAGCTGAAGTTCAGCCCCGAGATGCGCACCCATGGCAGCGCCTGCGAGCCGCTGTCGATGCGCTCGGCGCTGACGGCCACGACGTCGAGCAGCATGCGCGCCACGTTGCCGCTGATCATGGTTTCGGCCAGCGCATCTCCAAGTCGGCCACCCTCGATCGCGAAGCTGTTCTTGATGACGCCGGAGAAGTCGCCATTGGGCGCGGGGCTGCCCATGGACAGGCGATCGACGACTGCGCCACGCGGCACCGAGGCGATCAGTTCGTCCAGCGGCGTGGTGCCCGGCAGCAGCTCCCAGCCCTCGCCCAGCGGCGTGTGCGGCACGCCCGTCTTGCGGCTGCCGTACAGGCTCGGCGCGAGCTGCGTCAGGCGGCCCGCGTCGAGCAGCCGCACGGGTGGTGCCACGAAGGCATCACCCGTCACGGGTGAGCAGCCGGGTGCGTCGTAGCGGCTTTGCAGGGTCAGCAGTGGCGAGGCGATCATCTCGCCCACCTTGTGGCGGTAGAGCGAGCTGCCGTCGATCAGAGGCCCGTCGCCGAGCTGATCGGAAAGCCATTCCAGCAGGTCCGTCACGGCGCCGGGCGCCAGCACCACGTCTGCGACGAAGCGCTCGCCCAGGGGCCGCGTACGCACCTGGCGTGTGAGCTCCTGCATCATCCGCGCGAGGCCGAAGGCTTGCGGCACGCTGGCCAGCGTGTCGGCGGTGCCGCCGGCGTAGTTGAAGGAGCTCGCATGCTCGCCTTCCCGTGCAAGCCCGAACACCGACATCTCGAGCCAGCCGAGGTCCGTCTCGAGGCGGCTGCCGCCGGTGGTGAGCACCAGCGCGCGCTCGCGCCGGTGGGCGGCGGTGGCCTCCTCGATCATCACCGTGGGGGTGTGGGTGGCGCGCCAGTCCAGCAGCGTGCGCAGCGCTTGCGACAGGGCCTGCGGATCGGCCTCGAGCGGCCCGCGCGTGAGCTGCAGGCGCTGTCCGGCCGACACCGCGTGGGCATCGTCCTGCGGGGCCGCCTGGGCGGCGCTCCAGAGCTCGTCAACGAGGCGCTCGAGGCCCTCGTTGCTGAGGTCTGTGCCCTGGGCCGCGGCGCGCCGCCCGTCGACGATGGCGCTGGCCGTCACCTTGCGGGCCAGATTGCTGCGCAGCAGGCTCGGTTCGTTGTGCGCGAGGTTGAGCTCGCAGCGCCGCTCCTCGCTGGCCTGCACCTGCGCATGCGCGAAGCCGCGTGCGCGCAGGCGCTCGAGCAGACCTTCAGCCAGGCCCTGAAGGTCGATCGCCTGGGCCTTATCCGCCCCGACGGTTGGCGTCGCCCTATCCCCCGTACCCCCCGTATCCCCGGTACCCGCCGCGGTCGCCGTGGTCACTGTCGGTGCGCCGCCCATCACTCGCCTCCCAGGTGCGCGCGCGTGCGCAGCGCCGGACCGCCCACGGACACCACCATCGGCTGCTTCTTGCCGCAGTAGCCGTTGCAGCTCCACTTCATCTCGCTGCCCACGCCGTCCACCGCCCCCAGCACCTTCAAGGCCGAGCCCGAGATCGTCGTGTCGCGGATCGCGCGACCGAGTTTGCCGCCTCGGATCTCGTAGCCCAGGTTGATGCCGAACATGAACTCGGTGGTGGCGTCGGCCTGGCCGTTGCCCGTGTCGAGCAGCAGATAGCCCTCTTCCACGCCCTCGATGAGCTGCTCGAGC
>CAISJH010000752.1 GCA_903885585.1 uncultured beta proteobacterium | reverse complement strand
GTGGCCGCGTCCAGGCGGAACAGCACGCTGCCCCGTTGGCGCGCGTTGCCGTACAGCAAGTGCGGGTGGTGGGGCAGTGCGGCGTCGAGTCGAGACTGCGCCGGTCCGCGGCTGGAGATGGACGTGCCGCAGAACTCCGAGCCCACCACCGGGCTGCGCGGGTCGTCATAGTCGGGCTTGAGCTGGCCCACATAGTGCGCGTGCACGTCGCCGCCCAACACCACCAGGCCCGGCACCCGGCGCTGCGCGGCCGTGCTCAACAGCCGCTGGCGCGAAGGCGCGTAGCCATCCCAACCGTCGGTCCAGTAGCTCGGCTCGGTGGCCGGATCGGTCCAGCTCAGGCGTGACATCAGGGTCTGCTGGGCCACCAGGTTCCAGGGCCGCTCCAGGCTCCAGTTCTCAGCCAACCAGCGCTCCTGCGCAGCGCCCAGCAGGCTGCGCCGGGGGTCCAGCAGCTCGGGGCAGTCCTTGGGCGACACGGTGTTGGAGCCCAGCAGCCGCCCCGGTCGGGGGCAGACCTGCGGGTCGCGGTACTGGCGGTCGTCCAGCAGGTGGATGCGGGCCAGGCGGCCCCAGTCCAGGTGGCCGTAGATGCGCATGGCATCGCCCCGCGGGCGCGCAGCCTTGGGGAAGGGCATGTGCTCCCAGTAGGCCTGGTAGGCCTGGGCACGCTGCAGGCGGAAGTCGCCGAACAAGCCTTCACCCAGACGGCCGGCCCAACCCCCAACGCCTGCTGCGTAGTCGTTCTGCACCTCGTGGTCGTCCCACACCAGCACCCAGGGGGCGCAGGCGTGGGCGGCCTGCAGCAGCGGGTCGGCCTTGTACTGGGCGTAGCGGTCGCGGTAGCCGTCCAGCGTGGTGACCAGGCCGCCCCTGACGGTGCGTACGGGGTCCACCGCCATCGGGTACTCGTAGATGTAGTCGCCCAGGAACATGATGAGGTCGGGGTCCGAGGCCGTGATGTCGCGCCAGGCCGCGTAGTGACCGTATTCCCAGCGCTGGCAACTGGCAATTGCAAAGCGCAGGGTGGCGGTGGACTGCGGCGCCGGTGCCGTGCGGGTACGGCCCGTGGTGCTGCGGTCGCCCAAGGCGCTGAAGCGGTACCACCACACGCGCCCTGGAGCCAGGCCGCCAGGTTCGGCGTGGACGCTGTGCGCGGACTCGGCCTGCGCCACCTCCACCCCGCGCGCGGCAATCTGCGTGAAGGCCTCGTCATGGGCCAGCTCCCATTGCACGGGCACGCTGTCAGGCAGATCGGGCCCGGTCAGGCGCGTCCACAGCACCATGCCGTCCGGCCGGGGCTGACCCGAGGCCACACCGAGCGCGAATCGCGGTGCGTCGGCGGCGCGGGCATGGCGCAGGAATGCGGGGGCGGCCATCGGCAGCGCGCCGGCCCACAGGGCGCCCAACAGCACTCGGCGCATGGGACTGCCACTGCGGGGTGACGGTGAGGGACGGGGTGGCACCACGGCGCTTCAGTGTGCCAGAGGCTCGGCGTGCACCCGCTCGCGCGCCGGCTTGCGCCATTGCTCGCCGACCAGGCCCACAGCACGCGGCCGAATTGGCCGTTGTTTGGCCGTTTGTTTCGCCCTTTGTCCGCTATCCAGGCCTTGAAGAATAGGTTCAACGTGCCGTCATGTCCTCTGGAGATGGCGGACAGGGTTCTTGTTTCACCTGGCCTTGAGCCTTTGGAGATCATCGTGACCACGTCAGCACTGCACCGACTGTCCAATGACGCCGCAGCGTCTCAGCCGCCCGTGCGTTTCATGGAAGACCGGGTCGATGCCTACTATCGTGACCGTGCGATCAATCCCGAGACGGGCTCCCACCCGCTCAAGGGGCGGGTGCCGGCCGAAGGCGACGTCCTGGTCACCAGCAACGACTACCTGTCGCTGGCACGCCACCCCGAGATCGTCGAGGCCCAGCTGCAGGTGTTGCGTGAGATGGGTCATGGTGAACCGCGCTCGGGGGTGTTCGCCTTTGGCGACGCCCCGCTGCGCGTGCTGGAAAAGCAGATCGCTGCGGCCACGCAGTCTGAAGACGCGTTGGTGGCGCAGTCGGGATGGTGTGCCAACACCGGCCTGCTGCAGTCCATCGCCGATGCGAGCACCCCGATCTACATCGACATGTTCGCCCACATGTCCTTGTGGGAAGGCGTTCGCAGCGCAGGTGCCGTGGCGCGGCCCTTCCGGCACAACAACCCCGACGCACTGCGCAAACTGGCCGCCAAGCATGGCCCGGGCGTGGTGGTGGTGGACTCGCTGTACAGCACCAACGGCGATCTCTGCCCGCTTGAAGAGATGGTGGACGCCGCCACCGAGTCCGGCTCGGTGATCATCGTGGACGAGTCTCACTCGCTGGGCGTCTATGGCGCCCACGGCGAAGGCATGGTGGCCGAGCAGGGTCTGCTGGACCGCGTGCACTTCCGCACCTCCAGCCTGTCCAAGGCGTATGCCTCGCGCGGCGGCGTGGTGTTGTGTTCCTCGCGGCACGCCGAGTACCTGCGCTACCAGTCCCTGCCCGCCATCTTCAGCTCCGGCATGCTGCCGCATGAAATCGCGGGCCTGGGCGCCACCGTCAAGGTCATCCATCGCGAGGGCTTCCGACGTGAGAAAGTGATGCGCAACGCCCGTGAGCTGCGCGCCCGCCTGCGCGGCATGGGCTACGACGTGGGTGCCGATGACACACAGATCATCGCCCTGGTGGCCGGCCCCGAGCACCTGACCATCCAGCTGCGCGACGCGCTGGAGTCACGCGGGGTCTTCGGCTCGGTGTTCTGCGACCCGGCCACGCCCCGCAACCGCTCACTCGTGCGTCTGACGCTGAACGCGGACATGGGCCGCGAGGTCGTGGAGCGCATTGCCGAAGTCTGCGAAGAGATTCGGCCAGAGCTCTCTCTGGATCAGTGGCCGTGCGCCCGCCGCACCGAACGCCTGGCGGCCTGACCGCTTCTGCAGTCGAGTCAGAAGCGCGAGTCTGACCAGACCTTCGGGGCGTTTGGGGTGGCGGCTGCGGCGGCCGCCTCCGGCCCCACCAGGTGGTCGATCAGCTCCAGAACCCACGCTTCCACATCGGTCTCGTCATAGGAGCCGGGTTCGTTCTCGGTGGACAGGGCGAGCCAGCGTTCGTTGTCCCCGCTCATGGTGGCCTTGAGGTGCTGGAAGCGCGTGCGCAGCAGCTCGTCCACGCGCTGCGTGGGCCAGCGGCTCACGTCCACGAAGATGGACCACACCAGGTTGGGCCCGCTGCCTGACATCTCGTAGTAGTACTCCACCTCCCGGTGGCGGCTGTGCTCGGCGTGCAGCAGCCGCGGAATGCGCGAGACCCGCGCCACGCGGATGCGCTCGCGCGCCGACGCCGCGAACTCCAGCACCGAAGGCCGGGGCAGGCCGTACAGACGGCTGAGCTGGGGGAAGTCGCGTACCGAAGCGCCCAGCGCAGGCAGATCCAGCAACTGCGCACCCGGCAGGCTCACGCCCGCCTTGCGCAGCAGCCAGACAAACTCCTCCGACAGCAGCAACCCGTTGGGGCCCAACTGGTCCTGCACGCTCTGCACCTTGGTCAGCTCTTCCAGGCGTGCCGTGAGGTTGACGTTCAGGCCCATCACCGTGGGGTCGATCAGGGTCTCGCTGGCCAGGTTGCCGTAGACCACCTCGCCCGCGTGCAGCGCGATACCGAAGTTCATGGGGGAGGCCTGCAGGGCCTGCGCGTTCTCGTTCACGCGCTCCACCGACTGCACGAACACGCAGGCCAGGGAAAACACGTTGAGCACCGCCTCCTCGCGCGACTGCTCGATGTCGCTGTAGAGGAAGATGCAGTCGCCCACGGGCTTGAGCACTGCCAGGTCCTGGCCGATGGAGGTGATCTCCGAGTAGCACTGGGCGATGAGCTGCGCCACCTGCAGCTCGTTCTCGCCGTCGAACATCTTGCTGAAGCTGCGGATGTCGGCCTGCATCAGCGCACAGAAGCGCCGTTCGTGCTGGGTCATGCGCGCCAGCGCTTCCTCCAGGCCGTAGCGGTCCTCGAAGCTGCGCAGCCGCTCGATCACGGTGTTGTTGAGAAAGTGGCCCAGCAGCTCATTGCGCTCGCGCATCAGCGCTGCGTTCTGACCGGCCAGGGTGCGCAGCCGCCGGCCCATCGCGGCTTCGGCCTCGCGCGAGCGTTGCAGGCGCAGGTTGACGGCGCTGCCCACGAACAGCGTGAACAGATAGACCACGAAGATCTCCAGCGGGATCTTGATGGACTCGTCTTGCCAGCCCGTCATCAGGAAGACCCCGTACGCCAGAGTTGTGCCGGCCACGTACTGCGCCATGGCCAGCGCCCAGTGCATGAAGAAGGTGATCAGGAAGGAGCCCGCCATCACGGTCAGTACCCAGGGCAGCGAGTACTGATTCAGGAACATGAACAGCGAGAACTGGAACGGCACCGCGATCAACAGCGCCGCATGCCAGTACAGCGGCAGCCAGCGCCTCAGGGCGGACGGCCAGCGCTTGTGGAAGGCGATGGGCACACATACCGCGCTGATGGCCAGGCGAATGCCCAGGTCCTCGAAGGGCTGCGGGATCAGCAGCGTCCAAACCAGGTAGAACAGCGGATTGCCGACGATGCCAATGATTGCCAGAGTCACCATGAAGGGCTCGGCGTACTGCGCACTGCGCGCCAGGGCGCGCACGATGCCGCTGGGTTTCAACGGCCGCTCAGCAGTCATTGACGAGTCAGGTTCATGTCAAGGCCGGCAGGGCGGTGGCCTGGGTCGGAAGGCAGGTGCAAATGTGCTGGTGAGATTAGCACGCCCCTGTGGCCCTGCGGGGCGACTCTGGGGCTGGCTATGATCCGCCCCCCATGTCTGCCGCCCCTGCCTCGCTCAACCCGGCCCAGAACCAGGCCGTGCACCACCTGAACGGGCCGTGCCTGGTGCTGGCCGGTGCCGGTTCGGGCAAGACGCGGGTCATCGTGCACAAGATCGCCAAGCTGCTGCAGACGGGGCTGGAGCCCAAGCAGATCGCGGCCATCACCTTCACCAACAAGGCCGCGGCCGAGATGCGCGAGCGCGCCAAGGCCTTGGTGGGCCCCCGCGCCGCGCGGGACCTGGTGGTCAGCACCTTCCACTCGCTGGGCGTGCGCATGCTGCGCGCCGACGGCACGCGCCTGAACCTGAAGGAAAACTTCTCCATCCTCGACAGTGACGACGTGCTGGGCGTGCTGCGCGACGCCGGCGGCACCACCGACGCCAAGACCGCGCGTGGCTGGCAGTGGGCCATCAGCCTGTGGAAGAACCAGGGCCTGAACGCCGCGCAGGCCGCGGCGGTGGCCAAGGATGACCTGGAACTCACGGCGGCCAAGGTGATGCAGCGCTACGAGGAGCGCCTGAACGCCTACCAGGCGGTGGACTTCGACGACCTGATCGGCCTGCCGCTCAAGCTGCTGACCACCGACGCCGAGGCCCGGCGCAAGTGGCAGGACAGCTTCCGCCACCTGCTGGTGGATGAATACCAGGACACCAACGCCGTGCAGTACGAACTGCTCAAGGCGCTGGTGGGTGAGCACACGCCCTTCACGGCCGTGGGCGACGACGACCAGAGCATCTACGGCTGGCGCGGCGCCACCATCGACAACCTGAAGCGCCTGCCGCAGGACTATCCGCGGCTGAAGGTCATCCCGCTGGAGCAGAACTACCGCTCCACCGGCGCCATCCTGCGCGCGGCCAACCATGTGATCGCCAAGAACCCCAAGATCTTCGAGAAGAAGCTGTGGAGCGAGTTTGGCGAGGGCGAGCCGGTGCAGGTGGTGGAGTGCGACGGCGAGGAGCACGAGGCCGAGCGCGCAGTGGCGCGCATCAACGCGCTGCGCGCGCGGGGCGGCGCGGTGAAGTTCAGCGACTTCGCCATCCTGTACCGCGCCAACCACCAGGCGCGCGTGTTCGAGCAGAAGCTGCGCGCGGCGCAGATCCCCTACAAGGTCTCGGGCGGGCAGAGTTTCTTCGACCGAGCCGAGATCAAGGACCTGTGCGCCTGGCTGCGCCTGCTGGTCAACCAGGATGACGACCCCGCCTTCCTGCGCGCGGTCACCACGCCCAAGCGCGGCATCGGCCACACCACGCTGGGGACGCTCGGCGAGTTTGCGGCGAAGTGGAAGACCAGCCTCTTCGAGGCGCTGTTCTCGCCCAGTTTGACCACCGTGCTCAAGGGCAAGGCGGTGGAGGCGCTGCAGGACTTCGGCCGCGAGGTCAATGACCTGGAGCACCGCGCGCGCCAGACCACGGGCGCTGAGGATGCCAAGGCTCTGTTGCTGGGCTGGCTCAAGGCCATCGGCTACGAGCAGCACCTTTACGACGGCGAGGACAGCGAAAAGCTGGCCGCCGCGCGCTGGACCAACGTGCTGGACTTCGTGGACTGGATCGCCCGCCGCTGCGGCGGCGAGCTCACGCAGGAAGGCGGCACTTTCGAGACCGAGAAGCAAACCGTGCTGCAGGTGGCACAGACCATCAGCGTCATCATCAGCCTGGCCGAGCGTGGCGACGAGCAGGATGTGGTGACCTTGTCCACCCTGCACGCGGCCAAGGGCCTGGAGTGGCCGCACGTGGTGCTGGCCAGCGTGAACGAGGGGCTGTTGCCCTTCCGCTCGGGCGATGAAGACATGACGCCCGAGCGCTTGGAAGAAGAGCGACGCCTGATGTACGTGGGTATCACGCGTGCCCGCACCACGCTCGCGGTGAGCACGCTGCGCCGGCGCAAGCGCGGGCGCGAGACGGTGGCCGGCGTGCCCAGCCGCTTCATTGCCGAGATGAAGCTGGGCGAGGGCCTGGTCAAGGAAGACCCGCGCGAGCGCTTGCGCAAGCTGCGCGAGCAGTTGGCCGCTCGGCCGGCAGCGGTGGTGGACGGGGCGTGAGCGTCCGGTCGGTCAAGAAGCTGGACGAAGGCGCGCGCAACCGGTTCAGCAGTTCACGTCTGGTCCAGCTGCTGCAGCAGTGGCAGTTGCTGGAGCCGCCTGCGCAGTGGCCGGGTCTCGGCGAGCAGCTCGGCCGCTGGATGGGCTGGACCGACGCGGTGTCGCTGTCGGCCGTGCTGTCCGGCGAGCCCGCTGCGGCTCCTGGCGTGGGTCTTGGCGCGGCTCCACCCACCCGACCGCTGGCCGACGCGCGCGCGGCGCTCACCCCGGCCCAGGCGCTTGAGGGCCTGGCCCGGGTGCGTGACAGCCTGCTGATGGACATCGCCACCGACCCCCTGTTCGCGGCCGTGGTGGGCGGCAAGTCTTCTGCCAGCGCCCAGGCCGCCTCAGCG
>CAISJH010000751.1 GCA_903885585.1 uncultured beta proteobacterium | reverse complement strand
GGTGCGCGTCTACAAGGTGGGGCTGGTGTGGCCGCTGGAGCCCACGCGCATCGCGGCCTTCGCCCACGGCTTGCAGGACATCCTCGTCATCGAGGAGAAGGCGCCGGTGGTGGAGCGGCAGATGAAGGAACTGCTCTACGCGCTGCCCGATGGCCAGCGGCCACGCATCGCCGGCAAGACCACGCCCGAGGGCGCGCCGCTGATCCCGGCGACGGGCGAGTTGCGCCCGTCGCGCATCATGCCGGTGGTGGCCGACTGGCTGGCACGCCTGAACCCGGCGCTCGACCGGCGCCACCGGGTGGTGGACTTCACCATGCCCACCCTGCTGAGCAACGCGGCTGACGCCGTGCGGCGCCAGCCCTACTTCTGCTCGGGCTGCCCGCACAACACCAGCACCCGGGTGCCCGAAGGCTCTCGTGCGCTGGCCGGCATCGGCTGCCACTTCATGGCCAGCTGGATGGAGCGCCACACCGAGGGCCTGATCCAGATGGGGGCCGAGGGTGTGGACTGGGTGGCGGCATCGCGCTTCACCGACGCGCCGCACGTCTTCCAGAACCTGGGTGACGGCACCTACTTCCACAGTGGGCTGCTGGCCATCCGCCAGGCCATCGCCGCCGGCGCGCGCATGACCTACAAGATCCTGTACAACGACTCGGTAGCCATGACGGGCGGCCAGCCTGTGGACGGCCAGCTCTCGGTGGCCGAGATAGCGCGCCAGGTGCAGGCCGAGGGCGCGAAACGGGTGGCCATCGTCTCCGACGACATCGCGCCCCACCAGGCCAGGGCGCAGGACTT
The DNA here is from genome assembly GCA_903885585.1 of uncultured beta proteobacterium. GTDB lineage: Bacteria > Pseudomonadota > Gammaproteobacteria > Burkholderiales > Burkholderiaceae_C > Rubrivivax. The sequence continues at coordinate 1,739 of CAISJH010000751.1, read as the reverse complement.
CCCTGCCGGCACCACTTTCCACGACCGGGCCGAGCTCGACACCGTGCAGCGCGAATTGCGCGAGTGCCAGGGCGTCACCTTGCTGATCTACGACCAGACCTGCGCGGCCGAGAAGCGCCGTCGGCGCAAGAAGGGGCAGCTGCCCGACCCCCCGCGGCGCGTCTTCATCAACCCCGCGGTGTGCGAGGGCTGCGGCGACTGCGGCGTGCAGAGCAACTGCCTGTCCATCGTGCCGCTGGACACCGACTGGGGCCGCAAGCGCGCCATCGAGCAGAGCTCGTGCAACAAGGATTTCAGCTGCGTCAACGGCTTCTGCCCGAGCTTTGTCACGCTGGAGGGTGCGGAACTCGCGAGGCCGGCCGCGCGCCGCTGGAGCGAGCAGGATCTGGCGCACGAAGTGGCCTCCCTGCCCTCCCCCGCGCCCTGGGCCTGGAGCGGGCCCTTCGACATGCTGGTCACGGGTGTGGGCGGCACGGGCGTGGTGACCGTGGGCGCGCTGGTCACCATGGCTGCGCACCTGGAGGGCCACCAGGCCTCGGTGCTGGACTTCATGGGCTTTGCGCAGAAGGGCGGCTCGGTGCTGTCCTTCGTGCGCATCGCGCCCACCCCCGACCTGCTCAACCAGGTGCGCATCGACACCCAGCAAGCCGACCTGCTGCTGGCCTGCGACTTGGTCGTGGCCGCCAGTGCCGAGGCCCTGGGCACGGTCAAGCACGGCCGCACGCAGATCATCGCCAACCGGCATGAGCTGGTGACCGCTGCCTTCGTGCGCCAGCCCGACGCCACGGTGCAGGCCCCCGACCTCCTGGCCAAGCTGCACCACGCCGCGGGCGAGGACCGCGTGCGCACGCTGGACGCGCAGGCCATCGCCGAGACCCTGCTGGGCGACACGCTGCCGGCCAACATCGTGATGCTGGGTGCCGCCTGGCAGGCTGGTCTGGTGCCGGTGAGCCTGGCGGCGCTGGAGCGTGCCATCGAGCTCAATGCCGTGGCGGTGAAGCTGAACCTGCAGGCCCTGGCGCTGGGGCGGCTGGCGCTGGCCGCACCCCAGGCGCTGCAACGCCTGGCCGGCGTGGCCCAGCCCGCCATCGATCTGGACGCGCTGGACGGGCCGCAAGGCCTGATCGCGCGTCGCCGGCGCTTTCTCGTCGACTACCAGGACGACGCCCTGGCCAGCCGTTACGAGGCCCTGGTGCAGCAGGTACGCGCGGCTGAGGAGGCGCTGGGAGGCGAGGCGGCGCGCCAGCTCGACCTGACTCGGGCGGTGGCCCGGCAGTATGCACGACTGCTGGCGGTGAAGGACGAGTACGAGGTGGCGCGCCTGCACCTCGACCCAGCCTTCGACGCGGCCCTGCGCCAGCAGTTCGGGCGCTGGGACCGCATCGTCCACCACCTGGCGCCGCCCCTGCTGTCACGGCCCGGGCCTGAGGGCCGCCCGCGCAAGAGGCCTTTCGGCCCCTGGGTGCGGGTGGCCTTCCGGGTGCTGGCGCGGATGAAGGGCCTGCGCGGCACGCCGCTGGACCCCTTTGGCCACACCGAAGAGCGGCGCCTGGAGCGCAAGCTGGCCCGCGATTACGAAGCCCTGGTCGAAAAGCAGTTGCTGCCCGCCCTCAAGGCCGACAACCTGGCGCTGGCCGTGCGCCTGGCCGAGGTGGTTCAGCAGGTACGCGGCTTCGGCCCGGTGAAGCTCGCTAACTTGGCCAAAGCGCGGTCAGAGTGGCATGACCTGCTAGAGGCTT
>CAISJH010000750.1 GCA_903885585.1 uncultured beta proteobacterium | reverse complement strand
GCGCGGGTGTCGTTGGCGCGCACGATGGCGCCCAGATTGGCCGCCGTGCCAATGGCGGCCAGACCCGCCACGCCCGCACCGGCGATGAAGACTTTGGCCGGGGGCACCTTGCCCGCGGCCGTGATCTGGCCGTTGAAGAAGCGGCCAAAGGCGTTAGCCGCCTCGATCACGGCGCGGTAGCCGCTGATGCCGGCCATGGAGGTCAGCGCGTCCATCTTCTGGGCGCGGCTCAACTGGCGCGGCAGGCAGTCGATGGCCAGCACGGTGGCGCGCCTGGCCTGCAGTTGCTGCATCAACTCGGGGTGCTGTGCGGGCCAGACGAAGCCGATCAGCGTCTGGCCTTCGCGCATCTGGGCCACCTCTTCCGGGGTGGGAGGACGCACCTTGAACACGATGTCGGCGGTGGACCAGATGTCAGCCGCAGTGGGCAGCACCTGGGCACCCGCTGCGCGGTAGGTGTCGTCGGCGAAGTTCGCCGCGTCACCCGCGCCGCTTTGCACAGCGACGGAGAACCCGAGCTTGGCGAGTTTCTCAACCACGTCGGGCACGGTAGCCACCCGCTTTTCGCCCGCAGCCGTCTCTCTTGGTACGCCAATCAGCATGAGGATTCCCCTTTTTGCCCGGAATATTCCCCGGGAACGGCCTGAACAGGCCTGAAAACGCAACCCGCCAGCTTACACAACGATCCCAACAAGCGCGCGGAGGGGGTCAGATGCGCGAGTCTTCTGCTCGGGCGTGCACCGAGCCTCCCCTTGGCGGCCCGCCTTCAGGCAGCCCGCTGCGGGCCGTTAGCATGCCGCGCATGACCGATCTCCGTTGGAAGCCGAGCGTCACCGTGGCAGCCGTCATCGTGCGGCAGGACGCCGATGGCCCCCGCTACCTGCTGGTCGAGGAACACACGCCCGAAGGGCTGCGGCTGAACAACCCGGCCGGGCACCTGGAGCAGGGCGAAACACCCGAGCAGGCGGTGCGCCGCGAAGCCCTGGAAGAGACGGGCTGTCGCTTTGAGCCCACGAGCCTGGTCGGGGTGTACTTGGCTCGCTTTCAGCGTCCGGCGTTGCAAGAAGACGTCACCTACCTGCGCCTGGCCTATGCCGGGACCTGCTCCGAACCCGAACCCGGCCGGCTGCTGGACGAAGGCATCGTGCGCACCCTGTGGATGCGGCCTGAGGACATCCGTGACACACAGCACCTGCACCGCAGCCCGCTGGTGTGGCGCTGCATCGAGGACCACCTGGCAGGCCAACGGTATCCGCTGGAGCTGGTGGTGGCCGACCGCAGCTTGCAGGCGCCTGAGGTGAAGGACCCGGACACTGTCACGCCGCCTGCGCCGGACAGCCTTTGAAGGCTCGAGAGAGCCTCCCAGGGGGCCATGCGCGACGATGCAGGCAACCCCACACGCAGATGGGGTAGGGATTGGCACAATTGCTGCAAGCCCCATTTGCGGCTACCGTCGCGCCCCACTCGTGCCCCGCAAGCGTGCGGAGACGGCGTTTACATCCCCTCAGGAGAACCCTCATGATGAAGTCCCTCCCCCGCCTTGCCCTGGGCGCCCTGGTGGCCGCCGCAGCAATGGCCACCGCTCCGGCCCATGCCGGCAAGACGCTTGATGCCATCAAGGCGCGCGGCCAGCTGGTCTGCGGCGTCAACCCCAGCCTGCCCGGCTTCTCGGCCGCCGACAGCCAAGGCAACTGGGCCGGCCTTGACGTGGACGTGTGCAAGGCGATTGCCGCCACCGTGCTGAGCGATGCCACCAAGATCAAGTGGACGCCGCTGAACGCCTCCCAGCGCTTTGCCGTGCTGCAGTCTGGTGAGATCGACGTGCTCAGCCGTAACACCACCTGGACGCTGACCCGCGACGCCTCGCTGGGCCTGCACTTCACCGGCGTGACGTACTACGACGGCCAGGGCTTCATGGTGCCCAAGAAGAGCAAGATCACCAGCGCCACCAAGCTCAAGGGCGCCACGGTGTGCGTGCAGTCCGGCACCACCACCGAGAAGAACCTCAACGACTACTCCAAGTCGATGAAGCTCAACATGAAGCCCGTGGTGTTCGACACCCAGGAAGCCACCAACAAGGCCTACTTCGCCGGCCGCTGCCAGGCCTACACGACCGACGCCTCGGGTCTGGCCTCGGTGCGCAACAAGGAAGCCACCAACCCGGATGACCACGTCATCCTGCCCGAGCTGATCTCCAAGGAGCCCCTGGGCCCCTCCGTGCGCCGAGGTGATGACGAGTTCTTCGCCATCGTCAAGTGGGTGGTCTTCGCCCTGATCGAGGCCGAGGAGTACGGCATCACCCAGGCCAACGTGGACCAGATGAAGACCAGCCAGGACCCTGTGGTGCAGCGCATCCTGGGCGTGTCGGAAGACACGGGCAAGCTGCTGGGTCTGGACAAGGACTGGGCTTACCGCGCCATCAAGGCGGTGGGCAACTACGGCGAGATGTTCGAGCGCAACGTGGGCCCCAAGACGGCGTTGAAGCTGCCGCGCGGCGCCAACAACCTGTGGAACAAGGGCGGCTTCATGTACGCCCCGCCGGTGCGTTGAGGTTGAACTGAGCCCCCCCAGGGCCGGGCGATGCCCGGCCCGGCCCCACGCTGGGGCAAGAGAAAACTTGGGGCGGCCCGGCGTTTTCTTGTGAGTTGAAACCCCACACGGCCCGCCTCGTTGCGGGCCGTGTCTCGTGAAACAGACGATGAGTGCATCCCGCCCGCCCCCGAAGCAGCGAAGCTGGTCCTGGCGCAGCCAGGCCTTTCGCGGCGTGGTCTACCAGGTCCTGGCGCTGGCCGTGCTTTTTGGCGCGCTGGCCTACCTGCTGAACAACACGTTCGCCAATATGCGGCTGCGGGGAATCCAGAGTGGGTTCTCCTTCATCCTGCAGCCCGCAGGTTTCGCCATTGGCGAGACGATGATTCCCTTCGATTCGTCGGAGAGCTATCTGAAGGCCTATCTGGTGGGCCTGGGCAACACGCTGCGGGTGGCGCTTGTGGGCATCGTGCTGGCCACGCTGCTCGGCACGGTGATCGGTGTGGGTCGCTTGTCGCGCAACCTGCTGGTGCGATCGCTGTGCAGCGCCTACGTCGAGGTCACCCGAAACATCCCGCTGCTGCTGCAGTTGTTCATCTGGTACTTCGTGCTGACTGAACTGTTGCCGCCGATCGAAGAGGCGCTTCACCGCGGCGGCGTGTTCTTCAGCAAGAACGGCCTGCAGTACCCCCTGCCCGTCTGGGAGTCTGGACATTGGGGCACGCTGGCGGGCTTGGCCGCGGGGCTCGTGGCCGCCTTGTTCTGGCGGCACGCAGCCCAGCGGCGGCATGAATCCACTGGCCGGATGCCCCCCGTGTGGCTGCCGGGCCTGGCGCTGACCTTGGGGGGCGCCCTGATGGGCTGGCTGGCCGGTGGCGCACCTTCAGGCCTGGACATTCCCGAGAAGACCGAGATCAACGTGGTCGGCGGCGGCTCGGTGACACCCGAGTACCTCACGGTGCTGCTGGGACTGACGGTCTATACAGCAGGCTACATTGCCGAAGTGGTGCGGGCCGGCATTCAATCCGTGCCCTTTGGCCAGCATGAGGCAGCGGCCTCGCTCGGCTTGTCGCGCGGTCAGGAACTGCGCCTGGTGCTGCTGCCGCAGGCCCTGCGCGTCATCATTCCGCCCATCACCAGCCAGTACCTGAACCTGACCAAGAACTCGTCGCTGGCGGTGGCCGTGGGTTACCCGGACCTGGTGTCCATCAGCTCCACCGCGCTGAATCAGACCGGGCGCGCCATCGAGTGCATCGCCATGGTCATGGCGTGCTACCTCACCTTGTCACTGCTGACCTCGGCACTGATGAACATCTACAACGCGCGTTCGCGCCTGAAGGACCGCTGATGGCCAGTCCCGACACCTTCGTGCCGGCCCCCAGCCGCCCGCCGCCCCGCTCCGAACTGGGCGCCCTGGCCTGGGTGCGGCGAGGTTTCTTCGACGGCCCCTGGAACTCCGCCCTGACCGTGCTGACGGTCCTCGTGCTGATCCTGGTGGTGCCACCGCTGGTGGACTGGTCGGTGATCTACGCCGTAGCTGGCGCTGACAACGAGGCCTGCCGCGATGTCTACGGCATAGGCGCCTGCTGGGGCGTGGTCGCTGAGAAGGGCAGGCTCATCCTCTTCGGGCGCTACCCTTTCGACGAGCAATGGCGACCGCTGCTGGCCAGTGCGCTGGTGGTCGTGCTGCTGGTGGTGAGCTGCCTGCGCAGCTTCTGGCGGCCGGCGCTGGCACTGGCCTGGCTGGCGGTCTTCGGCGCCTTCTATGTGCTGATGCGAGGCGGCTATCTGGGCCTCACGCCCGTAGAGACCGCCCGCTGGGGAGGGCTGCCACTGACGCTGTTGCTGTCCAGCGTGAGCCTGGTGATCGCCTTCCCGCTGGCCGTGCTGCTGGCGCTGGGGCGGCAGTCACACTTGCCCGCGATCCGCACGCTGTGCGTGCTGTTCGTGGAGGTGGTGCGCGGCGTACCGCTGATCTCGGTGCTGTTCATGGCGTCGTTCATCCTGCCGCTGTTCATGCCGCAGGGCAACACCATCGACGTGCTGGTGCGGGTGTTGATCGGCATGACGCTGTTCTCTGCCGCCTACCTGGCCGAGGTGATCCGCGGCGGCCTGCAAGCGGTGCCCAAAGGTCAGATCGAGGCCGCGCAGTCGCTCGGGCTCAGCTACTGGCAGACGCAGCGGATGATCGTGCTGCCGCAGGCCTTGCGCCTGGTGGTGCCCGCCATCGTCAACACCTTCATCGGTGCCTTCAAGGACACCTCGCTGGTCACCATCGTGAGCCTTTACGACCTCACCGGTGCGGTTCAGCTCGCCCTGGGTGACGCGGACTGGCGCAAGTTCTTCCTTGAGGGCCAACTCTTCGTGGCGGGCGTGTACTTCGTCGCCTGCTTCGCGATGTCGCGCTACAGCCACTGGCTGGAGCAGCACCTGAACACCGGAACGAGACGTCAATGAACACCACCGCCTCTGCTCCCATCATCACCTTCGACAAGGTGAACAAGTGGTACGGGGACTTCCACGTGCTGCGCGACATCGACCTGGCGGTGGCCAAGGGCGAACGCATCGTCATTTGCGGCCCTTCGGGCTCGGGCAAGAGCACGTTGATCCGCTGCATCAACCGCCTGGAGGAACACCAGCAGGGCAAGCTGGTGGTCGATGGGGTGGAGCTCAGCGACGACGTCAAGGCCATCGAGGCCATTCGCCGCTCGGTGGGCATGGTGTTCCAGCAGTTCAACCTGTTCCCGCACCTGACGGTTCTGGAGAACCTCACCCTCTCGCCCATGTGGGTGGGCAAGCTGCCGAAGAAAGAGGCCGAGGAGCGGGCCATGGCGCAGCTGCAGCGCGTGCAGATTGCCGAGCAGGCCCAAAAGTACCCGCTGCAGCTCTCCGGTGGCCAGCAGCAGCGTGTGGCCATCGCGCGCGCGCTGTGCCTGACGCCCAAGATCATGCTGTTTGATGAGCCCACCTCGGCGCTCGATCCGGAGATGATCAACGAGGTGCTGGACGTGATGATCGAACTGGCCAACCAGGGCATCACCATGATCTGCGTGACGCACGAGATGGGCTTTGCCCGCCAGGTGGCCGACCGCGTGATCTTCATGGACCAGGGCCAGATCGTCGAGCAGAACACCGCGGCGGAGTTCTTCGCCAACCCGCGCAACGAGCGTACGCGCGACTTCCTGTCCAAGATCCTGGCGCATTGAGACCCGAGGACTTTGACACCCCCGGGGACGCCGCGCCGCGGCCCCACAGCAATTGCTATTGGATGGTGCCCGGGCGCCTGCTGGCGGGTGAACATCCGGGCCTGCAGGGGGCGCAAGCCCTGCCTGAGCGCCTGAAGGCGTTGCAGGCCGCGGGCATGCAGCGGTGCATTGACCTGACCAGCCCGACAGACCCGGTGCCGGCCTACCAACCTCTGCCGGTGGAGGGCCGCCCCAGCACGCGCGAAACGCATCCGATTGCCGACTTTGGCGTGCCGACGCCGCAGGGTATGCGCTCCATTGTGCTCAGCGTGCGGCAGGCCCTGATACGAGGGGAGCGGGTGTACCTGCACTGCAAGGCCGG
>CAISJH010000749.1 GCA_903885585.1 uncultured beta proteobacterium | reverse complement strand
GCAGGCCTGAGATGAGATGCACCCCGACACAACATTCAAGCCAGAAAGACACACCATGAACACCAAATTCCAAGTCCGCAAAGTCGCCGTCCTCGGCGCTGGGGTGATGGGGGCGCAGATCGCGGCCCATCTGGTCAACGTCAATGTGCCGGTGGTGCTGTTCGACCTGCCGGCCAAGGAAGGCCCCAAGAACGGTATCGTCACCAAGGCCATCGATAACCTCAAGAAGATCAAGCCGGCCCCGCTCGGCTTGCCGGAGTTGGGCTCGCGCATCGTCGCGGCCAACTACGAGGAGCATCTGGCGCTGCTGACTGAGTGCGACCTGGTGATCGAGGCCATTGCCGAGCGCATGGACTGGAAGCTCGATCTCTACAACCGCATCGCCCCCGCCCTGGCCCCCCACGCCGTGGTGGCCAGCAACACCTCGGGCCTGTCCATCACCAAGCTGTCGGAAGCACTGCCTGAAGCCGTGCGTTCCCGCTTCTGCGGCATCCACTTCTTCAACCCGCCGCGCTACATGCAGCTGGTGGAGCTGATCGCCACGCCGTCCACGGACGCGGGCGTGATGGACAACTTAGAGACCTTCGTCACCTCGGCCCTGGGCAAGAGCGTGGTGCGGGCGAAGGACACGCCCACTTTCATCGCCAACCGTGTGGGTATCGCCGGCATGCTGGCCACGATGAAGGAGGCGCAGAACTTCGGCCTGTCGTTCGACGTCGTCGATGACCTGACGGGCAAGAAGCTCGGCCGCGCGTCTTCCGGCACCTTCCGCACCGCCGATGTCGTGGGTCTGGACACCATGGCCCACGTCATCCGCACCATGCAGGACAACCTGGGCGCAGGCAAGGCGGCGGAAGACCCCTTCGAGGCGCTGTACGAAACGCCCGCCGTGCTGGCCGGCCTGCTGGCCCAGGGTGCCCTGGGCCAGAAGACGGGGGCGGGTTTCTACAAGAAGGTGGGCAAGGACATCCAGCGTCTGGATCCCGCCACTGGTGCGTACGTCAGCGCGGCCGGCAAGGCCGAACCCATCGTCGAGCGCATGCTCAAGAAGCCGCCGGCCGAGCGCCTGAAGCTGCTGCGCGAGAGTTCCAACCCGCAGGCGCAGTTCCTCTGGGCCATCCTGCGTGATGGTTTTCACTACGCTGCGGTGCATCTGGCGTCCATCGCCGACACGGCGCGCGACGTGGACTTTGCGATGCGCTGGGGCTTTGGCGTGAAGCAAGGCCCGTTCGAGCTGTGGCAGCAGGCTGGCTGGAAGCAGGTGGCGCAGTGGGTGCAGGAAGATGTCGACGCCGGCAAGGCCCTGTGCAACGCGCCGCTGCCCGAATGGGTGTGGGCCGTGGAGGGAGTGCATGGCCCCGAGGGTTCCTTCAGCCCGGCGCAGTCGAAGATCCGCCTGCACAAGATCGAACAGTCCCTCGGCCCGGTGAAGTTCTCGCTGGATGCCAACCTCAGTCGCCTGGAGCATCTGCAGCTGAGTCCCCTGGCCGTGTATGAACGCCAGCCCTTCCGCGAGAACGTGGTGGGTTCCGGCGCGGCCGAAGCCTTGCAGTCCGGCACGGAGCTCTATCGCAACGACGAAATCCGCGTCTGGACGCCCGATGGCGACATCGTCGTGGCCACCATCACGGCCAAGCTGCACCTCATCAGCCCGGCCGTGACTGAGGGCCTGCTGAAGGCGGTGGAGTTGGCCGAGGCCGCCTACCGCGGCGTGGTGATCTGGTCGCCTGACGATGTGTTCTCGGCGGGCGCCAATCTCGAGTCCTTGATGCCGGTGTTCATGAAGCTGGGCTCCAAGGGCATTGCGCCCGAGGAGAAGAAGCTGCAGGACGCGATGCTGCGCATCCGCTACGCCCAGGTGCCAGTGGTGGCCGCCGTGCGCGGCTTGGCGCTGGGCGGCGGCTGCGAACTGGCGGTGCATTGCGCGCGCCGCGTGGCCGGCATGGAGGCCTACATGGGCCTGGTGGAAGTGGGCGTGGGCCTTGTGCCGGGTGGTGGGGGCCTGGCCTACATTGCTCGCCGGGCCGCCGAGATGGCTGCGGCCGGCAACGCGAACGCCGACATCTTCAAGTTCCTGACCGATGGCTTCACCAATGCGGCCATGGCCAAGGTGGGCATCAGCGCCCACGATTCGCGCAAGCTCGGCTACCTGGTCGAAGGCGACGTGATCGTGCCCCACAAGGATGAGCTGCTGTACGTGGCTCTGGTGCAGGCCAAGGCCTTGGCGGAGAGCGGCTGGCGCCCGCCCGTGCGAGCCGCCTTCCCGGTGGCTGGACGCAATGCCAAGGCCACCATCCAGGGCCAACTGGCCAACATGCGCGACGGTGGCTTCATCAGTGCGCACGACTTCCACCTGGCTTCCTGCATCGCTGACGTGGTGTGCGGTGGCGACGTGGATGCCGGCTCCATGGTGACCGAGGACTACCTGATGGCCCTGGAGCGCCAGCACTTTTGCGCGCTGCTGGACCACCCCAAGACCCAGGAACGCATCATGGGCATGCTCTCCACCGGCAAGCCGGTGCGCAACTGAACGAACCCGCGGGAGACTGATCACATGAGCAAGCAAGTTCAAGACGCCTACATCGTCGCCGCCACCCGCACCCCTATCGGCAAGTCCGGCCGGGGCTGCTTCCGCAACACCCGCCCAGACGACCTGCTGGTGGCTGCCGTGCGCAGCGCGCTGGCCCAGGTGCCCACGCTGGACCCCAAGGCCATTGAGGACGCCATCGTGGGTTGCAGCTTCCCCGAGGGCGAGCAGGGCATGAACATGGCGCGCGTGGCCATGGTGCTGGCCGGGCTGCCGCACAGCGTAGGCGGGGTCACCATCAACCGCTTCTGCGCCTCGGGCCTGACGGCGGTGCAGATGGCGGCCGACCGCATCCGCGTGGGCGAGGCCGACGTCATGATCGCCGGCGGCGCCGAGAGCATGAGCCTGGTCCCCATGACGGGCAACAAACCGTCGTTCAACCCCGAGGTCTTCGCCAAGGACGAGAACGTGGGCATCGCCTACGGCATGGGCCTGACGGCGGAGAAGGTGGCGACGCAATGGAAGGTCACGCGCGAGCGGCAGGACGCCTTTGCCCTGGCCTCGCACCAGAAGGCGCTGTCGGCGATTGCGGCTGGCGAGTTCACTGCCGAGATGACACCGGTGGAGGTGGTGGAACGCTTCCCGGACCTGGCCGCTGGCCGGCCGGGCGTCAAGACCCGCACCGTGAGCATCGACGAAGGCCCGCGTGCCGACACCTCGCTGGAGGGCCTGGGCAAGCTCAAGCCCGTGTTCGCGGCCAAGGGCTCGGTGACGGCGGGCAACAGCAGCCAGACCAGCGACGGCGCGGGTGCGCTGATCCTGGCCAGCGAGAAGGCCGTCAAGACCTTCGGCCTGACGCCGCTGGCGCGCTTCGTCAGCTTCTCGGTGCGCGGCGTCGCTCCCGAGATCATGGGCATCGGCCCCATCGAGGCCATCCCAGCGGCCTTGAAGGCTGGCGGCCTGAAGCTGGACGACATCGGCTGGATCGAACTGAACGAAGCCTTTGCCGCGCAGGCACTCGCCGTGATGGACACCGTGGGGCTGGACCCCGCGCGCGTCAACCCCATGGGCGGCGCCATCGCGCTGGGCCACCCGCTGGGCGCTACCGGGGCCATCCGCTCGGCTACCGTCGTCCATGCACTGCACCGTCGCCAGCTGAAGTACGGCATGGTCACCATGTGCGTGGGCATGGGCCAGGGCGCGGCCGGCATCTTCGAGCGCGTATGACGATGCGCTTGGGCCTCACGGCGCCGTGTCACCGATGCGGCGTGCTGAGGTCCCGGTCTTGACGCGGCTTGGCCGCACTGAAAGGGTTTCACAGTGAGTCAACACATCCGCACTGGCGTCCTCAACGGCGTGGCCACGATCGAGATCGCACGGCCCGAGAAGAAGAACGCCCTCACGGCCGAGATGTACACCGCCATGGCCCAGGCGCTGGCGGACGCGCAGGCTGACGGCAACGTACGCTGCGTGCTGATCACCGGCCAGCCGGGCATCTTCACCTCGGGCAACGACATCGAGGACTTCATGAGCCGGCCACCCGGCCAGGGCAGCGACAGCGAGGCCTCGCCGGTGTTCCGTTTCCTGCATGCGCTCACCACCTTCGAGAAGCCGGTGGTGGCAGCCGTCACGGGCGCGGCCATCGGCGTAGGCACCACCATGCTGCTGCATTGCGACTTCGTCTACGTCAGCGACGAGGCGAGGCTGGCCATGCCCTTCGTGGGCCTGGGCCTGGTGCCGGAGTACGCCTCCAGCTTGCTGGTGCCGCAGCTGATGGGTCCGCGGCGCGCGGCCGAGAAACTGCTGCTGGGGGACCCCTTCACCGGCGAGCAGGCGGTGGAGTGCGGCATCGCCAACGCCGTGCTGCCAGCCGGCGAGGTGATGGCCCAGGCCCGCCGCGTGGCCGAACGCTTCAACCAACTGCCCCCAGGCGCCGTGCGCGATGCCAAGCGCCTGATGCGCGCACCGCAGCGCGAACTGGTGCTCCAGACCATCCGCACCGAAGGCGAAATCTTCGGTCAGCGCCTGCGCAGCCCCGAAGCCCGCGAGGCCTTCCAGGCCTTCTTCGAGAAGCGGCGGCCGGACTTCAGCAAGTTCAGCTGAGTCTTCAGCCGTTTACAAGAAGGCGCAGGGCCGCTCCAAAGCTTTCTTGCGCTCCTTGGGGGTCGGGCCGGATATAGCCCGGACCTCGGGGGCTTACAACCTCGCCGCCAGCCGCGTGCCCTGGTCGATCGCCCGCTTGGCGTCGAGTTCGGCGGCCTCGTGGGCGCCCCCGATCAGGTGGACGTTCACGCCTGCGGCCTGCAGTGGGGCCTGCAGTTCGCGCAGCGGCTCCTGGCCGGCGCACAGCACCACGGTGTCGCACTCGATCAGGCGCTGCTCCTTGCGTTTCTCGCCAATGGAGACCCACAGGCCTTGCGGGGTGATGCGCTCGTAGTGCACGCCGCCGATCATCTGCACCTGCTTCATCTGCAGCGCGGCGCGGTGGATCCAGCCCGTGGTTTTGCCCAGGCCACGGCCGGGCTTGCCGGCCTTGCGCTGCAGCAAGGTGACTTGCCGCGCTGGCGCTGAGGGCCGAGGCGGCACCACGCCGCCGCGCACCTGCGCCGGGTCAGCCACACCCCACTCGGCCAGCCACTCGGGCAGGTTCAGCGTGGGGGAGCGGCCCGGTGGTGTGACCAGGAACTCCGCCACATCGAAGCCGATGCCCCCGGCACCGACGATGGCCACGCGGGGGCCCACCTCGGCCCCCTGCAGCACCTGCACGTAGTTCAGGACCCGCGGGCTGTCTTGACCCGGGATGCCGGGGTTGCGGGGCGTCACACCTGTGGCCAGCACCACCTCGTCGTAGCCTTGTGCGGTGAGCGCTTGCGCATCGGCCCGCACACCCAGGTGCAGGTGCACGCCGGTAGCCTGCAGGCGATGGGTGAAGTAGCGCAGCGTCTCGGCAAACTCCTCCTTGCCCGGGATGCGGCGCGCCAGGTTGAACTGCCCGCCGATCTGCACAGCAGCCTCGAACAGGTGCACCTCGTGCCCGCGCTCGGCCAGCGTGGTGGCCGCGGCCAGCCCGGCCGGGCCGGCGCCCACCACGGCGCAGCGCTTGCGGCGTGCCGCGGGCGTGATGAGCAGCGTGGTCTCCTGCCCGGCGCGCGGGTTGACCAGGCAGCTCGCCAACTTGTTCTCGAAAGCATGGTCCAGGCAGGCCTGGTTGCAGGCGATGCAGGTGTTGATGTCCTGCGGCCGTCCGGCGCGGGCCTTGGCCACGAAGAAGGGGTCGGCCAGCAGCGGCCGCGCCAGGCTCACCAGGTCGGCGCTGCCATCGGCCAGCAGACCCTCGGCCACCTCGGGCGTGTTGATGCGGTTGCTGGTCACCAGCGGGATCTGCAGCCCCTGGGCCCGCAGCGTCTCGCGCATCTTCTTCGTCACCCAGGCGAAGGCGCCGCGCGGCACGCTGGTGGCGATCGTCGGCACGCGCGCCTCGTGCCAGCCAATGCCCGTGTTGAGGATGCTGGCGCCGGCGTGCGTGATGGCCTGGGCCAGCGTTACCGCTTCGTCCCAGGTGCCGCCGTCGGGCACCAGGTCCAGCATGGACAGGCGGTAGATGATGATGAAGTCCGGCCCCACGGCCTCGCGCATGCGCGAGATGATTTCCACCGGAAAGCGCATGCGGTGCTCGTACGGCCCGCCCCAGTCGTCGGTTCGGCGGTTGGTGCGCGCGGCCAGGAACTGGTTGATCAGGTAGCCCTCGCTGCCCATGACCTCCACGCCGTCGTAGCCGGCCTCGCGCGCCAGTTTGGCGCAGCGCACGAAGGCGCGGATCTGGCGCTCGATGCCGGCGGCCGACAGCTCACGCGGCGTGAACACCGCGATCGGGCTCTTGATGCGCGACGGCGCCACGCAAAACGGGTGGTAGGCGTTGCGCCCGGTGTGCAGGATCTGCAGCGCGATCTTGCCGCCCTCGGCGTGCACCGCGTCGGTGATGGCGCGGTGGCGGCGGGCCGCGCCGGAGGTGGCCAGTGTGCCCGCCAGTGGCTTGGCCCAGCCCTCGATGTTCGGCGCAAAGCCACCGGTGACGATGAGCCCGACGCCGCCTCGGGCGCGCTCGGCAAAGTAGGCCGCCAAGGCGGGCAGGTGCTGGCGGCCATCCTCCAGCCCCGTGTGCATGCTGCCCATGATCACGCGGTTGGCCAGCGTGGTGAAGCCCAGGTCCAGCGGGGCCAGCAGGTGGGGGTAGGGGGTGGAGACATCGGTCATGGTTGAGATGGTACGGGCGGAGATGCTCGTGCTGCTTGTAGGCATTCGTCGCTTTACGTCGCATGTTGTGCTGTCAGATTGCAGGAGTTCGACTCCATGTGGTGACGGTGTCAAGGCGAGCGGCGAACCGAGCCTGCTCGCCGTAGGTTTGATCTCGCCTCCATGGGAGACTGGCGGCCCCAGCCTGTACCGTCAGCAACCGCCCGAGTCACCAAGATGAGCCTGGCTCCCAGTTCCCCCGACACGCCACAGCGTGCCCTGCTGCGCCGCATGTTTGACGCTGCCATTGCCAGCGCGCAACCGGCTTTGCGCATCCCCGCTCACCTGCCCGACCCGGCCACGCTCGGGCGCGGCCGGCTGGTGGTGATTGGCGCGGGCAAGGCCTCGGCCGCCATGGCACAGGCGGTGGAGCAGGTCTGGCAAGGGCCCTTGTCAGGCTTCGTCGTCACGCGCTATGGCTACGCCGTGCCCTGTCAGCGTATCGAGATCGCCGAAGCCGCGCACCCCGTGCCGGATGAGGCCGGCCTGCGCGCTGCGCAGCGCATGCTGCAGGTGGTGCAGGGCCTGACCGAAGACGACCTGGTGCTGTGCCTCATCTCCGGCGGTGGCTCGGCCTTGTTGCCCTTGCCAACGCCAGGACTGACGTTGCAGGACAAGCAGGACGTCAACCGCGCGCTGCTGGCCAGTGGCGCCACGATTTCCGAGATGAACTGCGTGCGCCGGCACCTCTCGGCCATCAAGGGGGGGCGCTTGGCCGCGGCCTGCCACCCGGCGCGTGTGCTCACGCTGCTGATCTCCGACGTGCCGGGCGACCGGCCCATCGACATCGCCTCCGGCCCCACGGTGGCTGACCCGACCACCTGCGCCGACGCGCTGG
>CAISJH010000748.1 GCA_903885585.1 uncultured beta proteobacterium | reverse complement strand
TGTTGGCGCCGCTGCTGGCGGCCTGCGGCGCGGCCGTGCCCATGATCAGCGGGCGAGGCCTGGGCCACACCGGGGGCACGCTGGACAAGCTGGAAGCGCTGCCGGGCTACAACACCACGCCCGACGACGCGCGCTTTCAGCGGGCGCTGCGCACGGCCGGTTGTGCCATCGTGGGTGCCAGCGCTGACCTCGCGCCCGCCGACCGCCGCCTGTACGCCATCCGCGACGTGACGGCCACGGTCGAAAGCCTGCCGCTCATCACCGCGAGCATCCTGAGCAAGAAGCTCGCAGCCGGCATTCAAGGCCTGGTGCTGGACGTGAAGACCGGCAGCGGCGCTTTCATGCCCGCCTTGGCCGACGCCCACGCCTTGGCGCAGAGCCTGGTGGAAGTGGCCTGCGCCGCAGGCCTGCCCGCCGTGGCCCTGCTCACCAACATGGACAGCGTGCTCGGCACCACCGCCGGCAACGCGCTGGAGGTGCAGGAGGCGCTGGACTTTCTGGCAGGCAGGCGCGGCGCGGGCGGGGGGGGTGCCATGGGCGACGTCGCGCGCAGCACCGTTACCGGATTGGACACCGGCACCCCGGCCGACGGCCGTGACCCGCGCCTGCTGGAGCTGACCCTGGCCCTGGCCGGCGAATGTCTGGCGCTGGCGGGGCTTGCAGCGGACGCGGCCGCGGGCCGCCTGCGCGCGGCACAGGCCTTGCAAGACGGCTCGGCGGCCGAGGGCTTTGCGCGCATGGTGGCTGGCTTGGGCGGGCCCGCCGACGTGCTGCAGCAGGCTGGCCTTCCACGCGCCCCCGTGCAGCGCGAGGTGCTGGCACCGCACAGCGGCTGGCTCACCGGCATGGACACCCGCGCGCTGGGCATGGCGGTGGTGGCGCTGGGCGGCGGGCGGCAGCGTCCTGGCGACGCGGTGGACCCGCGCGTCGGCCTGTCGCACATGGCGCAGGTGGGGCAAGCCCTGGCCATCGGTCAGCCACTGGCCCGCGTCCACGCCGCCGAGGCCGCCTCGGCCGAGGCGGCCGTGCAGGCCGTGCTCGCCGCCTGTCGGATAGGGGAGGCTCCTGTCCACACCGTGCCAATGGTGCGAGAACGGGTGACAGGCACGACATGACGCACCTCATCGTCAAGATCTGCTGCATCGCCAGCGTGCAGGAAGCTCGCCTGGCGGTGGCGGCCGGCGCCGGAGCGCTGGGCTTGGTCTCGGCCATGCCCAGCGGCCCGGGCGTCATCGACGAGGCCGTGATTGGCGAGGTCGCGGCCTGGGTGCGACGCGAATCACCCGCAGTCGACACTTTCTTGCTCACTTCGCGCACCTCTGCGGAGGCCATCTCCGAACAGCACCAGCGCTTGCGCACCACCACCCTGCAGCTGGTGGACCATGTGCCCGTGGAAGAGCTCAAGCGCCTGCGGCGACTCTGCCCGGACGCCCAGCTGGTGCAGGTGATCCATGTGCAGGGCGAAGCGTCAGTGGACGAGGCCCGGGCCGCCGCGCCCTGGGTGGACGCGCTGCTGCTGGACAGCGGCAACCCGGCG
>CAISJH010000747.1 GCA_903885585.1 uncultured beta proteobacterium | reverse complement strand
CGTGCAGGTTCATGAGGCGGGTGCGGTCTCGTGCAGTAGAGGGGTCAGGAAGCTGATGAATGAGTCTCTCACGCGCTGGCCAGTCCACAAGTCCCCACGGGCAGTCGTGCAGTGGGGATGTGTCTCTAAGGTTCCTCCGATAGCCGGACCTCCGCCTTCGGCAGGATGGCCAGAGCGACTGCGCTGCCGGTCATGGGTCAGTTGTTCACCACCACCCACCGGTCGAGCAGTCCGCTTACATAGCCGTGGTCCAGCATGTGCCCGTTGCCGGCCACCACATGCACGGGGATCTGGACCAGTTCGGCAAGGCGACTAACCTGCTCAGGGTTGGCCTGCCAGTCCTCTGACCCGACGTGGATCTCGGCTTGAGCCGGTGTCGGCAACTTCCCGGCGGTGGCCAAGTCCATCATCCGAGTGGGGTAGGGCGGCATGAAGTGGGTGAGCTGATCCGGCTTGGCGAATTCGCCCACGATGGGTGAGAGCAGCAGCACCTTGCCCGGGAAGGATGTGATCAGGCTCTGGGCGTTAAGGAACAGGTAGGCGCCGAAGGAGTTGGCCACGACGTGGGCGTCCTCACGCCAGAAATGTGTCTGTAGGTCCTCGGCCACGGTCTCGATCTGGTCCATGAACCGCATGCCCCGGAAATCCCCCACGGTCTCTCGCCCGGCCAGGTCCACCCCTCGGCTCAGCAGGGCCTGTCCCAGGCCCGTGTGCACGCGGCCACCATAGCCGGGCAGGTAGTAGATAGTGTTGCGGTTCGGGCTCATGGTTCTGATGATCGGTGAACTGTGATGGCTGGTGAAGGCCCCGTGCCTCGCCCGTCGCCCTGAGCCATCTCAAGCCATCTGGCCAGTCGCCGGGGCACAGCGCAGGGATGTTTCTATACTGTACGAATGTCCAGTAATGATGCGCCCCAATCACTCCAAGACCAGACGATCCCTGTCCTCGATTTGGTCTCCAGCGTGCGCGCGGGCTTTCCGTCGCCCGCGGAGGACCTGGGCGCTAAGCGCATCGACCTGGCCGCACGCCTGATCAAGCACCCCCAGGCCACCTTCCTCATGCGTGCCCGGGGCGACTCCATGAAGGACGCCGGGATCTTTGACGGGGACGTGCTCCTGGTGGACCGGGCTATCCCGCCGCGCAACGGTCAGGTGGTGGTGGCCGTGATCGATGGTGAGTTCGTCTGCAAGACCTTGTCGATGAGGGCAGGGCGGATCAAGCTGCGTGCGGCGAACCCGGGGTTCCCGGACATCGTGCCCACTGACAGCCAGACTGTGGAGGTCTGGGGCGTGGTGACGGCTTCCATCAAGCAGTTCTCGGCCTGAGCGGCTACCCCGCATTGGATCGAGGGCCCAGCATGTTCGCGCTGGTCGACGGCAACAACTTCTATGTCTCCTGCGAGCGGGTGTTCCGGCCATCGCTCCAAGGTCGGCCGGTGGTGGTGCTGTCCAACAACGACGGTTGCGCGATTGCCCGCTCCAACGAGGCCAAGGACCTGGGTATCCGCATGGGCCACCCCTGGCACGAGATCCGCCATATGGAAGACGAGACGGGGCTGATCGGCCTCTCGGCGAACTTTGAGCTCTACGGCGACATGAGCGACCGGATGATGAGCCTGGCCGCAGGCCTGGGGCCGGAGCAGGAGATCTACTCGATCGATGAGTCCTTCATCGGGCTGGAGGGCGTCAAAGGCGACCTGGCAGACCGTGCCCGCGCCGTGCGCTCGCGCATCCTGGCCTGGACGGGCATCCCCTGCGGCATTGGCATCGGCCCGACCAAGACCCTGGCCAAGCTGGCCAACCACATCGCCAAGACGGCGGAGCGCAAGCCCGGCACCTACCCCGCACGGTTCGCCCAGGTGTGCAACCTGGCGGACACAACCCCAGAGGAACTCCAGAGCCTGCTGCAGGCCACCGACGTCGGCGAGGTCTGGGGCGTGGGTGGGCGCATTGGAGCGCAACTGCGCGACCTGGGCATCAAGACCGTGTGGGACCTCTCGCGCATGGAGCCGCATCTGGTGCGGCAGCGCTGGTCCGTGGTGCTGGAGCGTACGGTCCAGGAGTTACGTGGCGTGGCCTGCATGTCGCTGGACGATGCGCCACCCCCAAAGCAGCAGATCGCCTGCACCCGATCCTTCGGCAGCGCTGTGCGCGATCAGGGGCAACTGGCGCAGGCCGTGTCCGAGTTTGCGGTGCGGGCCAGCGAGAAGCTGAGGGCCCAAAGTAGCCTGGCCGGCGAGGTGCTGGTGTTCATCCGGACCAGCCCCTTTCGCAAGGTGCCGCAGTACTCCAAGTCTCACGTACTACCGCTGGTCAGGCCCACTGCAGACTCCCGCCAGATCGTCACCGCCGCCCTTCAGGGCCTGAAGGCGATCTACCAGCCAGGCTTCGACTACGCCAAGGCGGGGGTGATGCTTATGGACATCAGCAGTGCCAGCCAGGTGCAGGGCGAACTTTGCTTCGATGCAACTGCAGAAAGTTCAGACTTGGTCCACCCAGGGCAGCAAGCCCTGCGTGACCCCAGTCGTCTGATGGCCGCGCTGGACGCCGTCAACCAGCGCTGGGGCAAGCACACCATGAAGCTGGGCAGCAACCGCCTGGCCCACTCCCAGACGCCTTCGCCCAAAGGCTGGGTGATGAAGCAGGAGCGGCGCACGCCGCGCTACACCACGCAGTGGGAGGAAATGCCGTTGGTGAGGGCGTGAGTCTTGGTTTCGGGGTCAGAAGTCGCCGGAAACTCCTTCATCGACTCCTCAGCCGCTGGCATCTGGCGGTGGCAGATCCGATCAAGCCAGGAGGTCTGAACGCTGCCGCGGACTGGGTTCCCGGAAGCAACACTCCTCAATCTGCCTTCACGGCCCTTCTTCGGCGTCTTGTCTTCCTCGAAGCGTGCCATTCACATGGGCCCAGAACGCTGTTTTGCGCCCATGTCTGGCACGGATCTCCGCTTCGAACTCATCGTGCGACGACAAGGGCAGTAGGCCCGTGGTTCCATTCGCGATTTCCTGCAGCCGCGACCAGTATCGCGCCGCGTGGCTGTAGGCGCGGGCATAGGCTCGGTCCAGGATGCCATTGAGCAGCGCGCGG
>CAISJH010000746.1 GCA_903885585.1 uncultured beta proteobacterium | reverse complement strand
TGGCGCGCGCGCAGCGCCTGCGCCAGGCGCGTGGCCAGCGCCTGGGTGTGCTGCGCCTGCGCTGCCGGCAGGCGCGCCTCCGGCAGCAGCGCCGCCAGCGCCAGCGGCTCCGGGCGGCGCGTGGCCGCCGTGACAGCGCGCCGCAGCGGCGTCTGGGCCAGGATGGAGGGCTCGAAGAAGGCCAGGGCAGCGGCCGATGGGCCGGTATCGGGCAGGTGCATGGCAGACAGGTTCATGGCAGATCACCCCAAGAAGATGTTTGCTCGATGATCCCCATCTGGCGTAGAGTTTTACTTCGAGTTTTACAGCTTCGATAGATAAAGGTTCGTCTCATGAGCGAGCTCACCGACCTGGACCGCATCGACCGGCGCATCCTGGCGCACCTGCAGGACGACGGGCGCATGTCCAACTTGAAGCTGGCCGAAGCGGTGGCGCTGTCGCCCACGGCCGTGCTGGCCCGGGTGCAGCGGCTGACGCGCGACGGCTTCATCCAGGGCTACCAGGCCGTCCTCAACCCCCAGCTCCTGGGCGCCCGCATGCTGGTGTTCGTGGAGGTGCTGCTCGACCGCACCACGCCCAACGTCTTCGAGCAGTTCCGCGCCGCGGCGCAGGTGCACCCGCCCATCCTCGAGTGCCACATGGTGGCCGGGGGCTTCGACTACCTGCTCAAGATCAGGGTGGCCGACATGGAGGCCTACCGCCAGTTCGCCGGCAGCGTGCTGTGGCAGCTGCCGGGCGTGCGCGAGACCCGCACCTACGCCGTCATGGAGGAGGTCAAGAGCTCGAGCAAACTGCCCTTGGCTGCGTGATCCCTGGGCCGGCGCTTGGGCTGGGCATGGGCGCCTGC
The DNA here is from genome assembly GCA_903885585.1 of uncultured beta proteobacterium. Lineage (GTDB taxonomy): Bacteria > Pseudomonadota > Gammaproteobacteria > Burkholderiales > Burkholderiaceae_C > Rubrivivax. The sequence goes on along the minus strand of CAISJH010000746.1, from coordinate 6,028 downwards.
AATCAGGGCCGCGCCGACACGCGCCCTGCCCCCAGCGCCAGCAGCGCAGCCGCCAGCACCACCACGCCCAGGGCCCAGGTGAGCGAGCTGGCCGTGGCCAGGGCGCCGATGAGCGGCGGCCCGAGCATGAAGCCGCTGTAGCCCACCGAAGTGACCGAGGCGATGGCTGCCGCCGGGCTCACCCCGGGCACGCGCGTGGCCGCGCTGAAGAGGATGGGCGCCACTGGGGCCAGCCCGGCCCCGACGAGCGCAAAGCCCACCCAGGCCACCACGGGGTGCGCGCTGAGCAGCACCACCGCCATGGCCCCGGCGGCCAACCCGGCCCCCCAACGCAGCAGGGTGCGCTCGTCGTGGCGTGCCCGCAGGGCATCGCCAGCAAAGCGCGAGGCGGCCATGGACGCGGAAAACACGGCGTAGCCCAGCGCCGCCTGGGCCTGCGGCTGCGCCAACTCCTGGTGCAGGTACAGCACGCACCAGTCGTACATCGCGCCTTCGGCCGTCATCCCCGCCAGGATCAGCAGGCCGATGACGAGGAGCTGCCCGCGCGGCCAGACAAAGTGGGCCTGGGCCGCGGACTGCGAGCTCCCGACCGTGGCGCGGCCTTCTTCCGGCAGCATGCCGCGAGCGGCCCATACGGCCACCAGCGCCACACCCAGGCCCAGCCCCCAGAACTGCGCCCGGGGCGTGGCACCGGCCGCCAGCAAGGCCGCCACCGCACCGGCACCCAGCATGCCGCCCACGCTGAACATCCCGTGCAGATGGCTCATGAAGGGCCGGCCTCCCAGCCGCTCCAGGGCCGCCCCCTCGGTGTTGAGGGCCACGTCGTACAGGCTCATGCAGGCGCCCAGCACCCACGCCACCAGCAGCAGGGCAGGCAGCCCCCGCAACTCCAGCAGACAACCCAGCAACCCACCGCCCAGGGCGGCGGCCACCGCAGCGGTGCGCCGCGCACCCAGGCGGCCGATCACGCGCCCGGCCGTGAAGAGGGACGACACGGCGCCCAGCGCCGCCGCCAGCAGCACGGCGGACAAGCTGCCTTCGCTCAGGGTGTGGTGGGCCTTGAGCGAGGGGATGTGCGCCCCCCAGGTGCCAATCAGCACCCCCAGCACCGCAAACTGCAGCCGGGAGGCCCAGCGTGAACGGTCCAGTCCCACCGAGGCCAGGGGTTCAGGGCTGTCGCAAGGCGCGGGCCATCCGCCCCACGAAGCCCGTTGCGTGGGCTGGGTCCAGCCAGCGCGTCACGACCACGGCCTCCAGCCCGGGGTCCACCCAGACCAGATGGCCACCCGCACCCTGCATGAACACCGCGTTCGTGGCGGCGCCCGGGAAGCCCTGGCCGTCCTGGTTCAGCCAGACCAGCCAGCCATAGAACGGCGCCTGCGCGCCGGGGACGGCCATGCGCTGCACCCAGCCTGCAGGCAGGAGTTGCTGGCCGTCGTGACGACCGCCGTTCAACAGCAACTGTCCCACCCGCGCCTGGTCGCGCGCGCTGATGGACACGCCCCCACCCCAGTGCGTGCCGCCGGGCACGCTGGGCAAGCGCTGACCATCGATGGTCACCTCGGCGCCCTCGTAGGCCTCCCAGCGGAAGGGGTCCTGCGCGGCCAGGGGCTGCAGGATGACTTCTCGGAACACGGTTTCCAGCGGGCGGCGGAACAGGTGCAGCAGCGCCAGCGACAGCTGATTGATGCGCACATCGTTGTACTCCCAGTAACTGCCGGGCACCTGCAGTGGCCGCGCGCCGCCCTTGGGGCCGGCAGCGGGGCGCGGGTCTTGCCCCACCTTGCGCCAGCGGTCCACCTGATCGGGCAGGCCGAAGCAGGTGCCTTCCCACTCGCTGGTCTGCTCCAGCAGGTGACGCCAGGTGATGGCCGCGTTGTGCGGCGAGTCAAAGCCGATGCCGGGCAGCTGCGACACGACCGGCGCGTCCACGTGAGGCAGCAGGCCCCGCCCGTGCGCCACGCCGGCCAGCAGGCACAGGTAGGTCTTGGCCACGCTGAAGGTCTGGTCTGATCGGGAGGGCTCGCCCCAGGCGGCGAGCTCCTGCCCGTGCTGCCACACCACCCCGCCCACCGGCCCGCGCGGGTGCACCGGCCCCAGCAGCCGGTTCCAGGGCGGCGGGTCTTCGTGGTGGACGCCAAAGCGCAGCGGCTCAGCGGCGGGGTCTCGCGTCCAGGGCGTCTCGTGGGCGCGGGCGAAGTCGAGAGCGTCTTGAAGCAAGGGAGATGTCGTCGTAGTCATCCCGGGAGTCTAGGGGTCTGTGCGGAATATCGCCCGGCTCACTGCCGTGCCGGGGCCAGAGGAGGGTACCGCGAGGCCATCTTGAGCGGACCCGATAGCCGCGAAGGCGGTGCTGCGCATCGCCAAGGGCAGCCCAGGATGCGGCACTGCGCACACATCGCGTCATCGCGTCACCGCGTCGGCACTGTACGCATGACGATGCGCAAACGCTGCCCGCGCTTGCCAACGAAGATGCGATTCATCGTTCGCTGCGCCTATTCAACTTCTCCAACACATCAGGCCACATGAATCAGAAGAGATTGCCAGCGGATTCGATAAGTGGAGCCCCCGCAGGGGAGGTTGCAAAGCAGGACATCGATGCGGTGAAGTCGCTCTTCTCTGGAGCGCATGCGCGTTGGTGGAGTGAGCTGTATGTGGGCGAAACACCCTCGCCCGAAGCGCACTTCTTCCGCCAGCGCAAGGACCAGGTCCTGGCCTTGCTGGCACAGCTGGTGCCCAGTGGCGGACGCGTCCTGGACATGGGCTGCGGAACCGGCCCGGTGCTGGCCGAATTGCGGGCCGCAGGGTGGCAGTGCTCCGGGCTCGACGCGGCGCCGGACATGCTGGCCCAGGCTCGCGAGCGGCTGGCAGCAGCCGGACTGCCTGATGACGATCTGCATCAAGGGGACTGCCGCGCAGCCCCTTTTCCCGACGGCAGCTTCGATGCAGTGCTGTGCATGGGCGTCATCAGCTATATCGAGGACTACGCGCCGATTCTGCGAGAGATCCGGCGCCTGGTGCGCCCTGGCGGGATCGCGATCGTCACCTGCAGGAACGCAGCCCGCCCGGTCTACTCGGACCCGTGGTGGCTGGCGGCCCGCGCGCTCGGCCGGATGATCGGGCGCAAGCGGGCGCCAGCGCCTTTCAGCCCGGGACGCCTGCTCGAACGCGCCGAAGTACGACGCCAATTGGACCGGTCGGGCTTGGTCGTGGAGCGCGAGATCGGCATCGGCTTCGGCCCGCCACGGCTGGCGGGTCGGCCTTTGCTGGGAGACGCCACAGCTGTGCGCCTGAGCGACTTTGCGGCCCGGCTCGCATCGCGTACCGGCCTTTGGCCGCTGGCGCGGCGAATCACCGACATCAGCCTGTGGGTTGCCCGACCGTCCGCCACGCAGTCGCACGCATGAACACGATTGCCTGCAGCATCATCCGCGGCGGCTCGAGCAAGGGGATCTTCTTCGACGAGCGCCATCTCCCTGCTGATGTCGGGCAGCGGGATCGACTCCTCTTGTCGGTCATGGGAAGCCCTGACCCTCGCCAGGTGGACGGCCTGGGCGGAGGCGATCCGCTGACCAGCAAGGTGGCGATCATCGCTCCCGGCCAAGTGGGGGGTGCCGACCTGGAGTACGAATCGGTCGAGATCGGCCTGGGATCGGACGTGGTCAACCGCGGCATCATGTGCGGCAACCTGGCGTCGGGTGTCGCGCTCTTCGCCTCCAGGGCCGGGATGCTGCCAGCCCAGTCGCTGCAAGGCGACATCCGCATTCACTGCCGTAGCAACGGAAAGTTCATCGTCGCCCGGCGGCTGGACGGGCGCCCCTGGACAGATGGCGCGCAGACCGCCGGCGGCGCCACCGACATCGCACTGCGCTTCGAGGACCCTGCCGGCGCGGTCACGGGCCGCTTGCTGCCGCTCGGACAGGCCCTGTCGCAATTCACGGTCGATGGGGCGGTGATGACCGCGTCGGTAACCGACGCCGGTACGCTGTATGCCTTCATCCATGCCCAAGACCTGGGTTGTCAAGGCGACGAGGCGCCGGGGGCACTCGACGCCAACAACCCATTGCGTGAGCGCGTCGAGTCGCTGCGTCGCGAGGTGATGTCCCAGGTCAACGCCACGCTGGGAACGGCATTTGCGCCCAGACGGCTCAAGGTGGCGATGGTCTCGGCGACGCGCCGGGACGAACAAGACCGTGGGGCCGAGGGCGAGGGCACGCTCACGGTCCGGATCCTCAACCCGGCCAAAGTACACAAGGCCTGTGCGGTATCGGGCGGCATCTGCCTGGCGGCTGCTGCGGCGGTGCCGGGCAGCGTCATCCACACCCTGGCGCGGGCCACCGGGCCCTCCTGGGTGCTGCGCATCAGGCACCCGACCGGCGTGCTGCCCGTGACGCTGCACCGGGAGGGCGAGCGCCTCACCGCCTGCGAGGTCCGCCGCTCCGCGCGCGTGCTGATGCAGGGCACGGCGACCGTCGGCCTGGCCGTGCCGTCGCTTCACGGTCAGGCGGCGTGAGTCATGACTCTCCATCGCACGAACCGAGCGAATGCAAAGTGGCCCAGTCCGGGCAGCGTTCCAGCGGCACTGGCTCCTGACGCCGTGGTGTTGTCATGCCTGGGCGGTTCGCAGGGTGATCTCGGCGTCGTGCGCACGCTCGGGCGCCGTGGGGTGAGGGTGGTGCTGGTCAGCGAGGGCGACGGAGGCGCATCGGCCCTGTCCCGCTATGTGCGCGAACACCACCGCATACCCAGCTTCTCTGACGGGCCCGCCGTGATGAAGGTCCTGAGGTCGATCGCCAACGGCCGTGAGGGACCGGATCGCCCGGTGCTCTTTCCTACGGCCGACCCCGACCTCGACTTCGTCACCCGCCACCACGAGGCGCTCAGCCGGCACTTCGCGCTGGTCAACCCGCCACCCTCGATCGTCGAGCCTTGCCTGGACAAGAGCCGCTTCTTGAGCTTCGCGACCACCCATGGATTCCCTATTCCGGACACCTGGTGCCCAGACAGCGCTGAGGAGGTGCGGGAGATTGCAAGGACGGCGCGGTTTCCCCTCATCCTCAAGCCCTCCTTCCCACCCAGTTGGGGCCGTGAACCGCTGGCCAGTCAGCTCCAGCACAAGAAGGCACTGACGCTGAACACGCCTGACGAACTGGAGCACTGGTATCGGCGGGTCGCCACGGTCGACCCCAAGCTCGTCATCCAGGACTATGTGCCCGGTCGCGACGACCGGCTCTTCTCCCTGCATGTCTACATGGATCGCTCATCCCAGCCGCTGGCTTGGTTCACAGGGCGCAAATGGCGCACGTACCCGACCTATGCCGGCATTGGGTGCTTTGTGGAGAGCGTGGTGGTCCCGGAGATCATCGAGACCGGGCTGTCGATGCTGCACCGCGTCGGCTACACGGGATTGGCCCTGCTGCAGTTCAAGCGAGACGACCGTGACGGGAGTTTCAAGCTGCTGGAGATCAATCCTCGCAGCAGTTCGTGGAACCTGCTCGCCGCCGCCTGCGGGGTGAACCTGCCCTACGTGGCCTACGCGGACGCGATCGGCCGCCCAGCCGCAGACGCGCCGGTCCAACGAGAAGGCGTGAAGTACATCTTTCTGGAAAACGACTTCCTGGCCTTCCTGGATTACCGCCGTCACGGCGACCTCTCCACCTGGCAGTGGGTCACCTCTCTGCTGGGTCCGAAGGTGTACCAGCTCTTTGCGGCAGACGACTTGCGCCCCTGGCTGCACAACCTCGCCGCCAAAGCCGGTAGGGCCTGGCGCAAGGCCGGGCGGGTCCTGGCCTATCGGGAGGCATGACGAAGAAGAAGACCACGAGCCCCTGGGCATGCACCCTTTCGAAGGCATCCACGTGCTGAGACCGGCGGCGTTCGTGCAGCGCCTGGACGACTGAAGCAGCCGGCGCGCCAAGCCCGTCAGGGCTGCTGCCGTCCCCACCACCCCCAACCCGGCAAGCGCAGTCGCGCGTCGTTCAGGTCCACACCGGCTGCCAGGCCCAGCAGCTGCAGCTCCAGTCCTTCC
>CAISJH010000745.1 GCA_903885585.1 uncultured beta proteobacterium | reverse complement strand
TGTCGCGCCGCGCGGTGGTCGAGGCTTCGATGGGCGAAGAGCGCGCCAAGCTGCTGGAGACCCTGCAGGAAGGCGCCATCGTGCACGGCGTGGTCAAGAACATCACCGAGTACGGTGCGTTCGTCGACCTCGGCGGCATTGACGGCCTGCTGCACATCACCGACATGGCCTGGCGCCGCGTGCGTCACCCCAGCGAGGTGGTGACGGTGGGCCAGGAACTCAGCGCCAAGGTGCTGAAGTTCGACGCCGAGAAGAACCGCGTCAGCCTGGGCCTGAAGCAACTCGGCGACGATCCCTGGCACGGCGTGGCACGTCGCTACCCCACGGGCACCCGCCTGTTCGGCAAGGTCACCAACATCGCCGACTACGGTGCCTTCGTCGAGATCGAGCCGGGCATCGAAGGCCTGGTGCACGTCTCCGAGATGGACTGGACCAACAAGAACGTGGCCCCTTCCAAGGTCGTGTCGCTGGGCGACGAGACCGAAGTCATGGTGCTGGAGATCGACGAGGACAAGCGCCGCATCAGCCTGGGCATGAAGCAGTGCAAGGCCAACCCTTGGGAGGAGTTCAGCTCCACCGTCAAGCGCGGCGACCGCGTCAAGGGCCCCGTCAAGTCCATCACCGACTTCGGCGTGTTCATCGGCCTGGCACAGGGCATCGATGGCCTGGTGCACCTGTCCGATCTGTCGTGGAACGAGCCGGGCGAGTCGGCTGTTCGCAACTACAAGAAGGGCCAGGAAGTCGATGCCATCGTGCTGGCCATCGACGTGGAGCGCGAGCGCATCTCCCTGGGCGTCAAGCAGCTCGACACCGACCCGTTCACCACCTTCACCACGATCAATGACCGTGGCGCCGTGGTGCCGGGCAAGGTCAAGACTGTCGACCCGCGTGGCGCCGAGATCCAGTTGGCCGATGACGTGACAGGCTACCTGCGCGCCAGCGAGATCAGCCGCGACCGCGTGGAAGACGCGCGCAACGTTCTGAAGGAAGGTGATGACGTCTCCGTGATGGTCATCAACGTGGACCGCAAGGCCCGCTCCATCCAGCTGTCGATCAAGGCCAAGGACGTGGCCGACCAGCAGGAAGCCATGCAGCGCCTGTCGCAGAGCAACGAGCGTGAGAACGCCGGCACCACCAGCCTGGGCGCCCTGCTGCGTGCCAAGCTCGACAACAGCAACAACGGCTGAGGTCCATGACCCGTTCGGATCTGGTGCTTCGTCTGGCCGAGCGGTTCGCGCAGCTGACGCAGCGCGACACCGAGTTCGCGGTCAAGACGATGCTCGATGCGATGTCCGACGCCCTGGCGCGCGGGCACCGCATCGAGATCCGCGGGTTTGGCAGTTTCTCGGTCAGCCGCCGGCCGCCGCGCGTGGGGCGCAATCCCCGCAGCGGCGCGCAGGTGACCATTCCCGAGAAGCTGGTGCCCCACTTCAAGCCGGGCAAAGCCCTGCGCGAGTCCGTGGACGCACTGCCCATGCCGCCCGAGCCGCCATCGGCCGAACTCAAGGCGCCCAGCAGGGCCGTCTGAGAACCGTCAGGTCCGGGCGGTGCCCGGCCTGGCGCTGTCGTGTGAAAGCCAGGCCTGTTGCAGAGCCGCCCTCGGGCGGCTCTGTTCTTTGTGGGCTTAGAAGAGGAAGTAGCGCTGGGCCATCGGCAGTGACACCGCCGGCTCGCAGGTGAGGAGTTGCCCGTCGGCGCGCACCGCATAGGTCTGCGCGTCAATCTCCATCACCGGCAGGTAGCCGTTGTGCACCATGTCGGACTTGCGCACCGTTCTGCAGCCCTTGACGGCTGACAGCGTCTTGCGCAGCCCCAGGGCTGCTGCGGCACCGTTGCCCAGCGAGGCACCGCTCACGAAGGTGATCGACCCGTTGGCCAAGGCGCCGCCGTAGCTGCCGAACATGGGCCGGAAGTGCACAGGCTGCGGTGTGGGAATGCTGGCGTTGGGGTCACCCATGGCTGCGGCCGCAATGAAGCCACCCTTCAGGATGAGGGCGGGTTTGACACCGAAGAACGCCGGTTTCCACAGCACCAGATCGGCCCACTTGCCCACCTCGACGCTGCCTACCTCGTGCGCGATGCCGTTGGCCAGGGCGGGGTTGATGGTGTACTTGGCCACATAGCGTTTGACGCGGAAGTTGTCGTTGCGCTCACTGTCCTGGGGCAACGCACCGCGCTGCGCCTTCATCTTGTGCGCGGTTTGCCAGGTGCGGATGATCACTTCGCCCACACGGCCCATGGCCTGGCTGTCGCTGCTCATCATGCTGATGGCGCCCAGGTCGTGCAGCACATCTTCGGCGGCGATGGTCTCGCGTCGGATGCGGCTCTCGGCAAAGGCCAGGTCTTCGGCAATGGAGGCATCGAGGTGGTGGCACACCATCAACATGTCCAGATGCTCATCCACCGTGTTGGCGGTGTAGGGCATGGTGGGGTTGGTGCTGCTGGGCAGGAAGTTGGCCTCGCCCACCACCTTCATGATGTCAGGGGCGTGACCGCCGCCGGCCCCCTCGGTGTGGAAGGCGCACAAGGTGCGGCCCTGCGTGGCGGCGATGGTGTTCTCGACAAAGCCTGACTCGTTCAGGGTGTCGGAGTGGATGGAGACCTGGGTGTCCGTGGCCTCGGCCACGCCCAGACAGCAGTCGATGGCGCTTGGGGTGGTGCCCCAGTCTTCGTGCAGCTTCATGCCGATGACGCCGGCCTCGACTTGCTGCTGGAGCGCCTCGGGTCGGCTGGCGTTGCCCTTGCCCAGGAAGCCCAGGTTCATGGGGAAGGCCTCTGCGGCCTGGAGCATGCGGGCGATGTTGGCTGGCCCGGGGGTGCAGGTGGTGGCAAAGGTACCCGTGGCCGGACCGGTGCCGCCGCCCAGCATGGTGGTCACGCCGGACATCAGCGCTTCTTCAATCTGCTGCGGGCAGATGAAGTGGATGTGGCTGTCGATGCCGCCAGCGGTGACGATCATGCCCTCGCCGGCGATGATCTCGGTGCCCGGGCCGATCACGATGTCGACACCCGGCTGCACGTCGGGATTGCCCGCCTTCCCAATGCCGCAGATGCGCTGGCCGCGCAGGCCGATGTCGGCCTTGACGATGCCCCAGTGGTCGATGATCAGCGCGTTGGTGATCACGCAGTCCACAGCATCGCCGACGCCTGGCCCGTTGCGGCGCTGGCTCTGGCCCATGCCGTCGCGGATGGTCTTGCCACCGCCGAACTTGACCTCTTCGCCATAGCCTCCGGCTCGCAGCGTGAAGTCCTTCTCAACTTCCACCAGCAGGCCCGTGTCCGCCAGCCGCACACGGTCTCCCACGGTGGGGCCATACATCTCGGCATAGGCACGTCTGGAAACGGTCGCCATCAGAGGCCTCCCTGCACCAAGCCACGGAACCCCCACACCTGGCGGTCGCCGGCGTATTCCACCAACTCCACCGTGCGCTGCTGACCGGGTTCGAACCGCACGGCAGTTCCTGAGGGGATGTTCAGGCGCAGGCCCCGCGCAGCTTCGCGGTCGAAACGCAGGGCACCGTTGGTCTCGGCGAAGTGGTAGTGCGACCCCACCTGGATGGGGCGGTCTGCCGTGTTCTCCACGACCACGGTGGTGGTGGGCCTTCCAGGATTGAGCTCAATGTCGCCCGCCTGGGTGAGGAGTTCTCCTGGCGTCATCACTTTCTCCCGCGCCACCACATCAGCGCCGCAACGGCCACGGCGGCGATCACAAAGCCCGCCACATCGGTGGCGTGCCAATGGGCGCCACTTGGGCCGTGACCGTCATGCGCGTGAGCGGCCACGCCCACGAGGGCGGTCAGGAGGATGAGGAGGTGCTTCATGTCGGTGCGGATCTTCTGGTGATGGTGCGGTGGGGCGTCCGGGTGGTGCGCTCGCGTTGCGTTCAGGCGATGGGTTGGTGCACGGTCACCAGCTTGGTGCCATCGGGGAAGGTCGCTTCCACCTGGATGTCGGGAATCATCTCGGCCACGCCCTCCATCACGTCAGCCCGGGTGAGCACGGTCTTGCCCTCGCTCATCAACTGAGCCACGGTCTTGCCGTCACGCGCGCCCTCCATCACGGCGGCCGTGATCAGCGCCACCGCCTCGGGGTGGTTGAGCTTGAGGCCGCGCGCGCGACGGCGCTCGGCGAGCAGCGCTGCTGTGAATATCAGCAGCTTGTCTTTCTCTCTGGGGGTGAGGTCCATGGCGTGTGGGCAAGCAGGTTTGATGCCATCCTAATGCTGAAAGCAGGAAGTGACCAGGATGCTGGCACGGTCATTGCTGAAGGGGATCAGTCTCTCGTCCCTCAACCCTTGTGGAGTACTCATGACCCTTGCCAATCCTCTCCGTCGCGCCGGCCTCAAGACGCTGGCTTCTGCCCTGGTGCTTGCAGGCCTGGCCTCTCCAGCGCTGTCCCAGAACACCATCAAGGTAGGGGTGCTGCACTCCCTTTCCGGCACGATGGCCATCTCTGAGACGGTGCTCAAGGACACCGTGCTGATGGCCATTGACGAGATCAACGCCAAGGGCGGTGTGCTCGGCAAGAAGCTGGAGCCTGTGGTGGTGGACCCCGCCTCGAACTGGCCGCTGTTTGCCGAGAAGGCGAAGCAGCTGATCAGCCAGGACAAGGTGGCCGCGGTGTTTGGTTGCTGGACCAGCGTGTCGCGCAAGAGTGTGCTGCCGGTTTTTGAGGAAACCAATGCTCTGCTGTTCTACCCGGTCCAGTACGAGGGCGAGGAGCTCAGCCCCAACGTCTTTTACACCGGCGCCGCCCCCAACCAGCAGGCCATTCCCGCGGTGGAGTACCTGATGAGCAAGGACGGCGGCGGCGCCAAGCGCTTCGTCCTGCTGGGTACCGACTACGTGTACCCGCGTACCACCAACAAGATCCTGCGTGCCTTCCTCAAGGCCAAGGGCATCCCGGACGCCGACATCCTGGAGGAGTACACACCTTTCGGCCACTCCGACTACCAGAGCATCATCGCCAAGATCAAGAAGTTCTCGAGCGAGGGCAAGAAGACCGCGGTGATCTCCACCATCAACGGCGATTCCAACGTGCCGTTCTACAAGGAGCTCGGCAACCAGGGCCTGAAGGCGAAGGACGTGCCAGTGGTGGCCTTCTCGGTGGGTGAGGAAGAGCTTCGCGGCGTGGACACCAAGCCGCTGGTGGGCCACCTGGCTGCCTGGAACTACTTCCAGTCCATCAAAAATCCGACGAACGACGAGTTCATCAAGAAGTGGTCGGCCTATGCCAAGGCCAAGAACATCGCCGGCCACAAGGACAAGCCGCTGACCAACGACCCGATGGAGGCCACCTACATCGGTGTGCACATGTGGGCCCAGGCCGTGGCCAAGGCCAAGAGCACCGATGTGGACAAGGTGCGTGCGGCCATGTACGGGCAGACCTTCAAGGCCCCATCCGGCATCACGAGCAAGATGGACGAGAAGAACCATCACTTGCACAAGAGCGTGTTCATCGGCGAGGTGCAGGCGGATGGACAGTTCAAGGTGGTGTGGAAGACCCAGGGCCCCGTGGTGGCCGACCCCTGGAGCGACTTCATCGCTGAGAACAAGGGCAAGGCCAACGTGCCTGCCAAGTCGAAGTGATGCAACGCGTCTGACGCCAAGTGATCTCTTCGGCCGCCTTGTTTCGGGCGGCCGTGCTGTGGGGCCTGTTGGTCTGCAGCATGGCCGCACGCGCCCTCAGTCCTGAGCAGGCCTTTGCCATCGCCCAGGGCGACAGCGATGCCCGCATCGCTGCCCTCAACGAACGCGTCACCGCTCAGGACACGCAGCTGGCGCCTTTCGTTGAGGCGCTGCTGGCCGATGAGGTGCGGCTCGCGGGTGGCAAGGCTTATGTGGTGCGCGGCCAGGCCGTCACGCTGGCGGGCAGCGGCGCCAGTGCGGCGCTGCCCGACGCAGCCGAGGAGGTGGTCAACAACAACCGCATGCGCCAGGCGCTGGAAGGCGCGCTCGCGGCTTTTCGTCTCAGCTCCCCAGACCGGGAGGTTCGAGCCAAGGCGATCGCCGACCTGCGCGATGTCATCGACGAGGGCCTGGTGCCCTTGCTGGAGCGGGCCAACGCTTTGGAGACCGATGAGCGCCTGAAGGCCGAGCTGGCGATGCTCAAGGCCAAGGCGCTGATCGGGTCGGCTGATGCCTCGCGGCGGCTGGCTGCTGCCGAATTGCTGGCCCAGAGCCAGGACCCGGCCGTGCGCTCGCTGCTGATGGAGCAACTGGCGCAGGAGAGC
>CAISJH010000744.1 GCA_903885585.1 uncultured beta proteobacterium | reverse complement strand
GCAGCCGGGTGGGCCCCAGCGGGCCAGGTCCGGCAGCGGGGGCAGTGGCTGGCAGCGGCAGCGCCGTTTTGTACCTCACCTGCTTCAGGGCGAAGCTGGAGCGGATCTTCTCGATGCCGGGAATGGGGGTGAGCTGTTCCAGGATGAAGCGCTCCAGCGCGCCGATGTCGGGCACGGCCACGCGGATGAGGTAGTCGCTGTCGCCCGTCATCAGGTAGCACTCCATCACCTGCTCGTGCTCGGCGATGCGCCGCTCGAACTCGGCCAGCGATTCCTTGCCCTGCTCCTTCAGGCTGATGCTGATGAAGACGTTGAGCCCCAGGCCCAGCGCCTTGGCATTCGCCAGCGCCACATAGCGCTCGATGACGCCGGCGGCCTCCAGCGCCTTCACCCGCGTGAGGCAGGGCGAGGGCGAAAGGTGCACCCGGCGCGCAAGCTCCACGTTGGTGAGCGAGCCGTCGCGTTGCAGCTGGTCCAGAATGCGCAGGTCTATCGCGTCAAGATGCACAAGATGCTGCTGAAGTAGATTTGGACGGCATATTGTGCCTAATGAGTTCGATGAACAGCCTACTTCGGCAACCTGTTTTGCTGCTGGCGGCCTAGAGTCCTGCGCATGAGTGATGCCGGCATTTCCCGTTTTCTGGTCGACCGTGAAAGCACGTCTGCCGAGGCCTTGTTACCCCCTTCGGCAGTCACGCCGGCCCCTCATGTGCGGGCTGACGCCGGCGCGAGCCCTGACACGGTTCCTGACCCAGACCCGACAGAGACCGCCGAGTGGCGCGAGGCCTTCCGGGCGCTGGTCGATCAGCACGGGGCGCAGCGCGCCCGCTTCGTGCTGGACCAGTTGGCCCTGCTGGCGCGGGACCCGCGCATCGGCTGGTCGCCCGAACTGGTGACGCCCTACGTCAACACCATCCCGGCGGAGCGGCAGCCACCGTTTCCGGGGGACCTGGCCCTCGAGGAGAAGCTGGCCTCGCTGATGCGCTGGAACGCGCTGGCCATGGTGGTGCGTGCCAACGCGGCCCACGGCGACCTGGGCGGCCATATCGCCAGCTACGCCAGCGCGGCCGATCTGTTCGAGGTGGGCTTCAACCACTTCTTCCGCGCCCGGGGGCCGGCAGGCCAGGGCGGTGATCTGGTGTTCTTCCAGCCCCACAGTGCGCCGGGGGTCTACGCGCGGGCCTTCCTGGAGGGGCGCCTGAGCGAGGCCGATCTGGCCCACTACCGGCAGGAGATCACCGGCCCGCGCCAGGGCGCCCGGGGTCTGTCCAGTTACCCCCACCCCTGGCTGATGCCGGACTTCTGGCAGTTCCCCACCGGCTCCATGGGCCTGGGCCCCATCAGCTCGATCTACCACGCGCGCTTCATGCGCTACCTCACGCACCGCGGGCTGCTGGACTGCACCGGGCGCAAGGTCTGGGGCGTGTTCGGCGATGGTGAGATGGACGAGCCCGAGAGCATGAGCGCCTTGACCCTGGCCTCGCGCGAACGCTTGGACCAGTTGGTATGGGTGGTGAACTGCAACCTGCAGCGCCTGGACGGGCCGGTGCGCGGCAACGGACGCGTGGTCGACGAGCTGGAGAAGCTGTTCCGCGGCGCGGGCTGGAACGTGATCAAGCTGCT
>CAISJH010000743.1 GCA_903885585.1 uncultured beta proteobacterium | reverse complement strand
CAGTGTTGCCCACGTCGTGCACCTTGACTCTGAAGCCGTTGGCCTCCAGGTGGGTGATCCAGTCCTTGCAGCAACCGCAGGTCGGGCTCTTCCACACCTCGGCAAAGATGGTGGGGCCCTGCGCCAGGGCTGCTCCGGGTCGCCAGAGCAGCGCGACGATGCCCGCCAGCGATCCCAGCAGTGCGCGCCTTGGTTTCATGACCTACTTGCCTTCTCGAATCTGATTGCACCCATGATGCACGCTTGGTAGTGCCCTGAGTGGGAGCGAGACTACTGTGCGCCGAGCAGCCGTGCGGCCGTGCGGCCGTGCGGCCGACGCTCAGCCCGATGTTGTGGCCTGTGGCGCAAGCCTGAGGGTTTCGGCTTGGCGAATCAGTTGCTTTCCAGGCCTGAGCTCAAGTCCCAGAAGGTGCCCTCCCAGTTGGAGATCTGGCCCTGCGTGTTGCAGGCCACACACTGCCAGACGATGGCCCAGTCTTCGTTGATTCCAGTGTCGACGATGCCTTGGTCACGCTTGCGGCACCTGAAACATACCGGACCAGGGATTTCTTCAGGACGATCGAAGTCCGAAGCGTGGGCGACGACGGCCGTCAGGAATTCAGCCATCTTGCGCGCGGGCCCGCGCTTTGGCTCAATGAGTCCCATGTCGTCCAAGTAGTGGGTGAGGTTGATTGAGTAGATCGGCATGGCGGTGTCAATCACGCGCACTTGGCTGAGGTGTTGCGAAATGCATACCTACGGTATGGACGACCGGGCCGACTTTGGCGCTTGACATGGCCCGGCTGGCGGTGCTCTTCTAGAAAAAGGCAAGGCTGTCTTGCCCCTTCAGGAGATTGTGATGCCGCAACCCACGCTTCCCACTGTCAACGCCGTGCTGCAAATGGCCTATGCCGAGGCCAGACGGATGGCCGACCGGCCGTCCGCCGAGAAAGACAGCCCCGTCATGCTGGAGGCGGTCGCCGCCGTCTGGTCTCTTGTGAAGGAGCGTTTGCCGGCGGGAGACAACCGCGTACGCAAGCTCGACGACTTGATCACGCAGATCACTGGCAGCCAACGTCCCAGTGCCGAGTGACCCGGCAGGTGTGGGGTGCAAGCTGGGTGGTGCCGCTGGCGTATCGGTCGGGACGTCATTGAACTTCCTGCGCCGAGAGCAGTCTGGACTCTGCGCGACCTGTGCATCCATCCAGATCACGTAGTGAGCTACCAGCAGCGGACCATTTCCGTCACTCGCATCCCGCCAACCCATCCCGCCAGGAGACATCACTTTGCCCCCACCCGTCTTACCCCACAGCCTGAAGATCGGCACCCGACGCTACAAGGTGGTGACGCAGCAGCACGTCACACCCGCCGGACTGATGGGGCAGGTGGACTACGGCAGGTGCTTGATCACGGTGGCCACGCACAGTTCGCGCTCGGGGCGGAAGTTCCGACACACGGAGGTGCACGACACCTTCTGGCACGAGGTGACCCACGGCATCCTCAAGGAGATGGGCCACCACTTGTGGCGTAGCGAGCGCTTTGTCACACGGTTTGCGAATCTGCTCACCCGTGCCATTGAGTCTGCTCGCTTCGAGCGCGTTGACGGATGTACGAGATGAGTGCCCGCTCCTTGCTAGTGACCGGGCAGGTGTTTGTCAGGTGAGGCCACCCGTGCACCATCATTGGAGTTGCCAGTTCATTCGCCCAGTTCCAGCCCTGAATTAGCGAGAGCCCAAATCAGCAAGACCCAAAGCATGAAACCCAGAACAAGCCTCAGCCATCCGCTGCAGATCGCCACCCTGCCGATCGAGGCCGGTGCGATTGGTGTCACCTTCTGCCCCGGAAAGCAAGGCGACAGCGTCTTCGGGGCGCCTTGGGCGCGTGACCTCAGTCTCGATCTCGACGCCATTCAGTCCTGGGGCGCGAGCGCCGTGGTGACCTTGGTCGAGGGTCATGAACTCGCCTCACTGGGAGTGCCAGACCTTGGGCCTCGTGTCCGCGAGCGCGGCATCGACTGGTATCACCTCCCCATCGTGGATCTGACCCCGCCTGGGCTCGGTTTTGAGGAAGCCTGGCCCGCTGTGGTCATGACGCTCAAGCAACGAGTGACTGGAGGGAGCCGGGTGGTTGTTCACTGCCGAGGTGGCTTGGGGCGAGCCGGCACTGTGGCTGCCTGCCTGTTGGTGGAATTCGGCGTCGCAGCGCAGGAGGCTATCAAGCGCGTCCGCACAGCCCGCCCGAACGCGATCGAGACATCGGCGCAGGAGCGGTACGTCTTGGCCTATCAGCCCCGCTCTGGATCTCCAGCCAAGTAAGTGACAGAAGGGGCACAACACCGCATGGATTGGTTCGAACGAATCACAGGGTTCAAGGAATCCAGCTACGACGAGACCCGCGAGCGCTTGTCCATCGTGGATGGGCGACTGCACACCAGCGGCAGTTCGCGCACCTGGGGTGTCGGCGTGCTGGAAACCCCGAGCTTGGCGGAATTGCGGCAGCGAACCGCAGGGTTGCGACACGATCAAGGTGCCACTCGCGTGTCAGTCGTGCGCGGCGATGTGCGGCGCATGCATTCAGATCCCGCCAACGCGAGTGCGCTGTTTCAGGTGGCTTCACAGTTCAACCTGCTGGAGATGGTTTCAGATGCCGTGACGCCTGAGCAGGGCGTCACCCGATATCAGTGGGACGGGACGCAAGGACCTGCCTGCGCCATCGCCGCGGGCGCCGGCACCATCTATCGCAACTACTTTGCCCCGGTTGACGGCCAACCTGGCCAGCGCGAGGACCGTCAGATCGACTGCCTTCAAGACATTGGCACGGCTCTGGGCAACGATCAAGGTCGGCTCTGGCGCATGCGCAACGGCTACTGCCTGACCACCCAGGCGGGGCTGGCCTCGGTGGACAAGCAACTGGCAGCCATGGACGCGGCACAACTCGATGACCTTCGCGGGCGGCTTCGCATTGGCGTGCACTGGGATGTGGAGGTCACTGACGAGGGCGCCGAACACCGTGTCTCTCAGGCGTACTGCTCGGCACTTCCAGTCAGCTACAACCGCATCCGCAGCCCTCAGAGCTGGGCGCGCTTTGCCTCCCTGGTGCTGGAAGCGGCTTATGAAGCCACCCTGCTGGTGGCCTTGCTGAACAAGAGAGACCACGGGTCACCCGTGGCCTACCTCACGCTCTTGGGCGGCGGGTCCTTCGGAAACGACTGGTCATGGATCGCCGGGGCCATGAGAAGGGCCGTGCTCGGCGTTCAAGGCACGGGTCTGGATGTTCGAATCGTCAGTTACTCGACCCCAAGCCAAGACTTGCTTGAACTTGCCGAGGAATTGGCACCAGGTACTTGATGACTGGAAGCTCGGTTCGCCTGCCTTCGTTGAGACTGCATCTGGCCAATGCGATGGCCCTGACCCTGATCGCCCCGTTGGCCCCGTTGCTCTGGGCCCAGGGCGTTCACACGCGCCGAAAGACCGTCGTGTTGCCCGAGCCCCCTGGCCCTCGCAGTGGCCGTACGGGGTCAGGACCCATGCTGCGCCTGCTCATCGCGGGCGACTCCGCAGCCGCTGGTGTCGGCGTAGGTCACCAGGACCAGGCCCTCTCAGGGCAGCTGAAGACCCTGCTGGAGCCTCACTTTGACCTGCACTGGGAACTCATTGCGCGTACTGGCCACAGCACCGCAGACCTGCTCGGGTGCCTTCAGGACGAACCACCGCGACCCTTTGACGTAGTGGTGCTCTCGCTGGGCGTCAACGATGTCACGGGCCTCGTGCCGCTGCAGCGCTGGGTGACGCAGCAGCGTGCTCTGCTCACCTTGTTGAAGGAGCGCTTTGGGGTCCGTCACGTGCTGGTCGGGGCTGTACCACCCATGGGCGAGATGCTCGCCATGCCCCAGCCCTTGCGCGCAGTGATGGGCCAGCGCGCGGCGCTGTT
>CAISJH010000742.1 GCA_903885585.1 uncultured beta proteobacterium | reverse complement strand
CGACCGTGCCCCAAGCGGAAGGGGTCTCCGCATGACCGCCCTGGTACAAGTCCATGACCTCGCCAAGACCTTCGACGTCTCGGCGCCTTGGCTCAACCGCGTGGTGGAGCGCAAGCCCAGGCAGTTCGTCCATGCCGTGGATGGCGTGAGCTTTGCCATTGAAAAGGGGCGCACCCTGGCGCTTGTAGGCGAGTCGGGCTGCGGCAAGAGCACGGTGGCGCGACTGTTGGTGGGTCTGTACGGCCCCACGCGCGGCCGGGTGGAGTTTGACGGCCAGGACACGGCCACGTTGGGCGACGGCGCGGCGCTGCGCGCGGTACGCCGGCGCATGCAGATGATCTTCCAGGACCCGTACGCCAGCCTCAACCCGCGCTGGAAGGTGTTGGACATCGTGGCCGAGCCGCTGCGCGAGCACGGTCTGGTGGAAGGCCCCGAGCCGCAGCGCGCGCGTGTGGGCGAACTGCTGCAGTCCGTGGGGCTGGCCGCGGCCGACATGGAGAAGTTCCCGCACCAGTTCTCTGGCGGGCAGCGCCAGCGCATCTCGATTGCCCGCGCGCTGGCTACGCAGCCGGAGTTCCTGGTCTGCGACGAGCCCACCTCGGCCCTGGACGTCTCGGTGCAGGCCCAGGTGCTCAACATCATGAAGGACCTGCAGCGTGCGCGGGGCCTGACCTACCTCTTCATCTCGCACAACCTGGCGGTGGTGCGGCACGTGAGCGACGAGGTGGGCGTGATGTACCTGGGCCGTCTGGTGGAACTCGCTCCCAAGGCCGAACTGTTCGCCCGCCCGCGCCACCCCTACACGCGCATGCTGCTGGATGCCATCCCCGACATCCACATGACGGGCCGCGCCCGCACACCGGTGCAAGGCGAGGTGCCCAACCCGCTGAACCCGCCCGCCGGTTGCGCCTTCCACCCACGCTGCCCGCACGCGAACGCGCGCTGCTCAGCCGAGCGCCCGGCGCTGCAAACGATCAGCGGCATCCGCATCGCCTGCCACGCGGTGGAGGAAGGGCGCATCTGAAAGGCCGGTCCGCTGCATGGCGGGTCTTCGCGTAGCGCACGCTCAGCGCTGCAGCAACCGGTCAGGTGTTCGGCAAAAGCCGTTCCCCGGCAAAGAGCGAACGCACGTCCTCGCGCTCGCGGATCAGCGTGGCTTGGCCGTCTTCCACCATCACCTCGGCGGCGCGCGGGCGGCTGTTGTAGTTGCTCGCCATGACCATGCCGTAGGCGCCGGCCGACAGCACGGCCAGATGGTCGCCGGGCCGCACGGCCAGATCCCGGTCGCGTCCGAGCCAGTCGCCCGATTCGCATACGGGCCCCACCACGTCCCAGCGCAGCGCCGACTCGGCCCGCTGTCGGCAGGGTTCGATGGCCATCCACGCCTCGTACATCGCCGGACGCACCAGGTCGTTCATGGCGGCGTCGACGATGCAGAAGTTCTTCACCTCACCGGGCTTGAGGTACAACACTTCCGTCACCAGCACGCCCGCATTGCCCACCAGCGAGCGCCCGGGCTCGAACATCAGCGTACGGTGGCCGTGGCCGCGCGCGTCGATGCGCTCGATCAGTCGCGCCACCAGTTCTTCCGCCGCCGGGGGTGTCTCGTCGGTGTAGGTGATGCCCAGGCCGCCGCCCAGGTCCAGGTGGTGCAGAGTGATGCCCTGGGCTTCAACGGCCTCCACCAGATCCAACACGCGGTCCAGTGCATCGAGGTAGGGCATTACCTGAGTGATCTGCGAGCCGATGTGGCAGTCAATGCCCGTGACCTCCAGCCCGGGCAGCGAGGCCGCATGCCGGTAGGCCGCCACGGCGTTCTCGTGCGCGATGCCGAACTTGTTGCCCTTCAGTCCAGTGGAGATGTACGGGTGGGTGCCGGCGTCCACGTCCGGGTTCACGCGCAGGCTCACGCGCGCGGTGCGGCCGGCGGCCACGGCTACCTCGGACAGCACATCGAGCTCGGCCTCGCTCTCCACGTTGAAACACAGCACGCCGGCTTCCAACGCGCGGTGCATGTCCGCGCGGCGCTTGCCCACGCCTGAGAACACCGTCTTGGCCGGGTCACCGCCCGCGGCGATCACACGCTCCAATTCCCCTGTGGACACGATGTCGAAGCCGCAGCCCGCTTGCGCGAAGCTCTGCAGCACGGCCAGCGTGGAGTTGGCCTTCATGGCGTAGCACACCAGGTGCGGCCGGCCGGCCAGCGCACGCTGGTAACTTGACAGGGCGGCTTTCATCGCGTTGCGCGAGTACACGTACAAGGGCGTGCCGAAACGCTGGCCCAACTCGCCCAGCGAGCAGCCGTCCAGGACGAGGTCTTGCCCTTGTCGGGCCAGCCAGGGAGCGCCGGGCAGGGAAGCATTCATGTGGGATCCAGGTGAGGGGATGTGAAGGCCGCCCATGTGGGCAAGAAGGCGGAGTGATCTGGAAGAAGGCCAGCCCTTGCGCTCAGGGGGCAGAAGCCGCACGTCCCACGGGTTTAGGGGTAGCCGACGGCATGGACGCCGGTGGCTGTGTGGCCGAAGGGGTCGGCTTTGAGCCGGTGGCGACAGCGCTCTTGGCCGGCGCCAAGGTCAACGGGCCCTTCTGACCGCAGCCTGCGTTGAGCAGAGCTAACAGGGTGGCGAGGGTCGTGCCCACCACCCACCCTCTGGGCCTCGACCGCGTCGATACACTGGCTAGGCCTTGTTCATTTGTCATCGTGAAATTCTATCGACCATGCCTTCTGAAGACCCCCAAGTTCTTGACCAGCCCCTGAGTGACGCCGAGTACCACGCCAGCACCTCCGCCGTCCTGGCCGCCGTGGAGGCCCAGCTCGACCGCTGGCTCGAAGACGACGTGGTGGACATCGACGCCCAACGCACTGGAGGGCTGCTGGAACTGGTCTTTCCGGACCGCAGCCGCATCGTCATCAATACGCAGCCCCCCTTGCATGAGTTGTGGCTGGCTTCGCGCGAGGGTGGCTTCCACTACCGTCACGCTGCGGGCCGCTGGGTGGACACACGTGACGGGTCGGAATTCTTCGAGGTCTTGTCGCGCGAGGCGTCGCGCCAAGCCGGGTTGGCTTTGCGCTTCAGCGCTTGAAGAGATCGAGGATGCTGCTGCGCTCCTCGGTGCTGGGGGGCTTGGGCACCTTGTCTTCCAGGCCCAGGCTGCTGACGCCTCGGCCGCTGCCGAACTCATCAAAAGCCCAGTCGCTCTTGGCGCGCACCACGCCCTCGGGCGGTTCGTACTCCTGCACCGGCACCCCTTTCAGCGCCACCTGCATGAAGTCGATCCACACCGGCAGCGACAGTCCGCCACCGGTCTCGTTGCTGCCGAGCTTACGCGGGTTGTCGTAGCCGATCCACACCACCCCTACCAGCGTGGGGTGGTAGCCCGCAAACCACGCATCCATCGAGTCATTGGTGGTGCCGGTCTTCCCGAACAGATCAGGGCGCTGCAACTGCGCCTGCGCCTTGGCGGCGGTGCCCGAGCGCGTGACCTCTTGCATCAGCGACGACATGATGAACGCGTTTCGCGCCTCCAGCGTGCGCAGCGACTCGTCCAGAGCCGGCGCTTGGGTCTCGATCAGCACGCGGCCGCCGGCATCGGTGACCTTGGACACCAGCATGGGCTCCACCCGGTATCCGCCATTGGCAAACACGCCGTAGGCCGTGGCCATCTGCAGCGGGGTGACTGACCCGGCCCCCAGCGCCATGGTGAGGTACGGTGGATGCTTCTCGGCTTCGAACCCGAATCGGGTGATCCAGCTCTGCGCGAACTCCGCACCGGTGGACTGCAGCACCCGTATCGACACCATGTTCTTGGACTTGGCCAGCGCGGTGCGCAGGCTCATGGGACCGTCGAACTTGCCGTCGTAGTTCTTGGGTTCCCATGGCTGGCTGCCCGTGGTGGCCGCATCGAAGAACAGCGGCGCGTCATTCACCACCGTCGCAGGCGTGAAGCCCTTCTCCAGGGCGGCCGAGTAGATGAACGGCTTGAAGCTCGAGCCCGGCTGTCGCCAGGCTTGGGTGACGTGGTTGAACTTGTTCTTGGCGTGGTCAAAGCCCCCCACAAGGGAACGGATGGCGCCGGTTCGGGGGTCCAGCGCCACCAGGGCGCCTTCCACCTCCGGCACCTGCGTGAGCGACCATTCGTCCTTGGCGTTCTTCAGTGCGCGCACCACGGCCCCGCGGCGGATCTGTACCTTCGGGCCTGCCTTGTCCGACAGGCCCGAGGTCACGGGCTTGAGGCCCTCGCCGGTCACGGTGATCGTCTCGCCGGACTGCAACACGGCCACCACCTTGCGGGGCTGGGCCTCCAGGACCACGGCCGCCTTGAGCTCGTCGTTGTCAGGGTGCGCATCCAGTGCTTCTGCGATCCGTGCGTCCAAGGCCGCCGCATCAGCCGGCAGCGCCACATAGGCCTCCGGCCCACGGTAGACCTGGCGCAGCTCGAAGTCCATCAACCCCTTGCGCAGCGCCTTGTAGGCTGCCGCCTGCGCCACTGAATCGATGGTCAGGTGCACGTGCAGGCCGCGGGAGTAGGTTTCCTCGCCGTACTGGGCAAACACCAGCTGCCGTGCCATCTCGGCCACGTAGTCGGCTCGGCCCGACGACTCGGAGGCTGCGCGGTACTTGAGCACCTGCTGGAGCGCCTGGTCGCGCTGGGCTTGCGTGATGAAGCCGTTGTCCTGCATGCGCTCGATGATGTAGCGCTGCCGGATGCTCGCGCGCTTGGGGTTGGTCAACGGGTTGTAAGCCGAGGGGGCCTTGGGCAGTCCTGCCAGCATGGCGGCTTCGGCCACCGTCACGTCCTTCAGGGGTTTGCCGAAGTAGACCTCGCTGGCCGCGGCGAAGCCGTAGGCCCGATGTCCCAGGAAGATCTGGTTCATGTAGACCTCCAGGATCTGATCCTTGGACATCAGGGCCTCGATCTTGAAGGCCAACAGGGCTTCGTAGATCTTGCGCGTGAAGGTCTTCTCGGTGCTCAGGTAAAAGTTGCGCGCCACCTGCATGGTGATGGTGGACGCCCCCTGGCTCTTGGCATCAGAGAACTGGGCCAGTGCGGCGCGCAGTACACCCTTGAAATCCACGCCGCCATGCCGGTAGAAGTTGGCGTCCTCGATGGCCAGTACCGCGACCTTCATCACCTTGGGAATCTGGTCGACGGGGGTGTAGATGCGGCGCTCCTCACCAAACTCCGCAAGGAGGGGCCCGTCGGCGGCGAAGACGCGCAGCGGCTGCCGCGGGCGGTAGTCCGTCAAGCTGGAGATGTCTGGCAGATTGGGCGTGGCCATCGCCAGCGCCAGGGCCAGGAGCATGGCGCCCGCCACTGCCAGCCCAGTCACCCCGAGGACCAGCTTCCCAGCCCAGCCCCACGCGGCTGACCTAGCGGCCGATGCGGTGTCCGCGGGAGGGATGTCGGATGAGGACAGGGGTGAGGCAGAAGAGGGGGTTTGGCGCGCCATGTGAGCTGCGGTTGGGCTGCGGCCTTTTGCAGCGAACGGGTCTGGGGATTATAGAAATCACCCCCCCTGATCCTGATAGCATTCCGAGGGGCGCCAATGAGGGTGCCTTGCACGTGTCTAGGAGATCGGACTTGGGGGGCAGGGGTTCGTGAGTTTTCTCGATCGACTGCTGAAGCGACGAAACGCTCCAATGTTCGGTTTGGACATCAGTTCTTCCAGCGTGAAGTTGGTGGAACTCGGCCAGAACTCGGCCGGCCAGTACGTGCTGGAGCGACTGGCTTATCAGCCGCTGGAAAAGGGCTGGATCACCGACGGCCAGATCGAGCGCTTCGACGAGGTGGTGGAGGCCGTGCGCAGACTGGTCGCGCGCAGTGGCACCAACACACGTCGTGCCGTCATGGGCATGCCGCAGGCCGCTGTGATCACCAAGAAGATCATCTTGCCCGCCGGCCTTCGTGAAGATGAGATGGAAGTGCAGGTGGAGGCTGAGGCCAACCAGTACATCCCATTCTCCCTGGACGAGGTGAGCCTGGACTTTTGCATCTTGGGCCCAAGCCCGGCGTCCATGGACGACGTGGAGGTCCTGATCGCCGCCTCACGAAAGGACCGGGTGCAAGACCGCCAGAGCCTTGCCGAAGCTGCAGGATTGGAGCCGGTGGTCCTGGACATCGAGTCACATGCGTCGCGCTTGGCGATCAGTCGCTGGACTGCTTGTCTGCCGCGTCAAGGCAAGGATGCACTGGTGGCCCTGTTCGAGATTGGCGCGGAGAACACCGGCCTGAAGGTGCTGTGCAACGACGAGTTGCTGTATGACCGGGACCAGGCCTTCGGGGGCAGCCAGCTGACTTTGCTGATCTCTCGGAACTTCGGTCTGACCTTCGATGAGGCGGAACGCAAGAAGATCGAAGGTGGACTCCCTCAGGAGTACATGGCTGATCTGCTCGAACCCTTCGTTGACAGTCTGGCGCAGGAGATCGGCCGCGCCTTGCAGTACTTCTTCACCAGCACCCCTCACCACAAGGTGGACTGCGTGCTGCTGGCGGGTGGCTCGGCCACCTTGCCAGGTCTTTCGGCCCGGGTGACCGAGTTGACGGGTTTTGAGTCCATGGTGGTCAATCCCTTTGACCTGATGCAGACGGGTTCCGCTGTGTCGTCCAGCACACTAGAGCGGCTCGCCCCTTCGTTCTTGATCGCCTGCGGTCTGGCGATGCGCAGGTTCGTTCAGTGATCCTCATCAACCTGCTCCCCTACCGCGAGGCCAGACGCCTTGCGCGCAAGCGTGCGTTCTTCGCGGGTTTGGTGGCCAGCGCAGTGGCAGGGTTGGGCTTGGTGGTGTTTGG
>CAISJH010000741.1 GCA_903885585.1 uncultured beta proteobacterium | reverse complement strand
GTGTCCAGCGCACGGCCCGGGCCGATCAGCATGTCGAGCCGGTGGTGATGGGACCCAATGGCCGACAAGGCCAGGACCACGGGCACGCCCGCAGCCGGCAAGCCAGGGGCCCTCTGCGGCCCGTGGACCACATAAGTCACATGGCAGCCCTGGATCGACTCCCCCGACTCCAGGCCGAAGTCACCCAGCGCGACATGGTGGTGCGGGGCGTCGACCCAGCCCGGTTGCAGGGGCGGATGCTGCCCCGGCCCCAGGCCTTCCATGACATGCGTCGGGCTCATCTTGGGCGCGGCTTCACACGGGTTGAAGGCGCAGGAGGGGCCGGGCCCCAGCGTCAAGACAAGTCAATGCGCGATCTCCAGCACCGTGCGCAAGGTGCGGCCCAGCCGCATGGCATCGAAGCCCTCATCGATGCGCTCCAATGGCAGACGCTGCGTGATGAGCTCGTCCAGCTTCAACCGCCCATCAAGGTACAGGCGCGCCAGCCAGGGAAAGTCGCGCCGCGGACGGGCGCCACCATAGCTCGAGCGCACGATGCGCCGCTCGCCCATCATCGAGCCAAAGCGCAGCGACACCTTCTTGTCGACGTTGACCTTGCCCAGTATGGTGAGGCTTCCCCCCGGGCGGGTGCAGTCGAGCGACAACTGCAGGGGCGCCTCGCCGCCTGCGCACTCGAAGACGAAGTCCGCACCACGACCCGCCGTCAGCGCCTTGACGGCGTCGATGTGGGCGGCAGCGTCACCCTGGGCCGGGCCGAGCAGATGCGTCGCGCCACAAAGGCGGGCCAGCGCCAGCCGCGCCGGGTCGCGATCGATCGCGACGATGGCATCCGCCTGTTGCAATCGTGCGCCCTGGATGGCGTGCAGGCCGACCGCACCACAACCGACCACCACCGCCGTCGAACCCGGTTCCACCTTGGCGAGCCTCACCGCCGCCCCGACACCGGTCATCACGCCGCAGCCGATCAGGCAGGCGCGGTCGAAGGGGATCTCGCGCGGCACGGCGATCGCGCCGGATTCGGGCACCACGGTGTACTGCGCATGCGTCGAGGTGGTGGAGAAGTGATGCAGAAGTCGATGACCTGCCAGCCTGTAGCGCGAGCCGCCATCGAGCAAGCGCCCGGCCGGTTGGTGACGGCTGAACGGCTCGCACAGGATCGGCTGGTCGCGCTCGCAATAGAAGCAATGCCCGCAGTGCGGATTCCACGAGCAGACGACGTGGTCCCCGGGCTTGACATGGGTCACGGAGGCGCCTACCTGCTCGACCACGCCCGCCCCTTCATGCCCCAGCACGATGGGCAGCGGATAAGGCAGCGCCCCCTCGATCACCTCGAGATCGGTATGACACAGACCGCTTGCGTGCAAGCGGATCAGCACATCGCCCGGTGCCAGCGGCTGCAACTCGACCTCCTCGATCGAATGCCGCGCGCCCGTCGCGTGCAGAACGGCTGCCCGGTATCTCATGCCACTCCTTGCACTCTCACGGCCCGTACATGAGATTGGGCAGCCACAGGGTGAGCTGCGGGAACAAGGTCAAGAGCACGAGGACCCCCAGCATGGCGCCCAGGAAGGGCAGCACCTCCATCGTGTAATCGTCCATCGGCACCTTCAGCACCTGGGAACTGATGAACATCATCTGACCCACCGGGGGCGTGACGCCCGCAATCGTCAGGTTGGTCACCAAGACGATGCCGAAATGAACAGGATCGATCCCGAGCTTGACCAGGATCGGCACAAAGATCGGCGTCAGGATGATCAGTGCAGAGGTGCCTTCCACCGCGGTGCCGAGCATGATCAGCATCACGTTGATCAGCAACAGGAGCGTGGTGGGGTCCTTGGTCAGCGATACCAGCCAGGCCGCCATCTGGGGCGGAATGCGCTCCCAAGCTAGATAGAAGCCGAAGGCGGATGCGGCGCAGATCATCAGCATGACCGACGCGGTGTCGAGCGCGGTCTCCTGCAGCAGCTTCGGCAGGTCGGCCAGCCGGAGCGACCGGTAGGCGAACAGCCCCACCAGGATCACGTAAAGGACCGTGATCGCGCCGGCCTCGGTCGGGGTGAAGATGCCGTAGCGGATGCCAGCGATGATGAACACCGGGATCGAGAGAGCCCACAACGCCTCGCGAAAGGCCGTGAAAAGCTCCGTCCGACTGGCGCGCACCTGGCGCAACGGCAAGTAGCCCCGTCGTTTGGAGATGATGGCCGTCACGACCATGAGAGACCCGGCCAGCATCAAGCCCGGCACGATGCCCCCCACAAAGAGCCGACCGATCGAGGCATCGGCGATGTAGCCGTAGATGATCAACCCGATCGACGGTGGAATGAGCGCCGTGATGATGGCCGCGCACGAGGTGATGACCGCGGCAAACGCCGGGCTGTAGCCGTGGCGTGTCATCTCCGGCCCGAGCACCTTGGCCAGCATCGCCGCGTCCGCGCTTGACGACGCCGTGAGCCCCCCGAGCAGCGTCGCCAGCACCGTACACATCTGCGCAAGCGCGCCCGTGACATGCCCCACCAGCGCATCGGCCAGTGCCAACAACTTGCGGGTGATCCCCGCCCGGTTCATGATGGCCCCGGCCAACACGAAGAACGGGATGGCAAGCAAGGGATAGGAGTCGGTGGCCGTGACCATCTTCTGCACGAAGATGTTGAGCGGCACCTCATCGGAAGCGACCAGGAAGAACGACAGTGCGCTGATGGCAATCGCGAACGCGATCGGAGTGCCGAGCGCAAACAGCACCACCATCACGATGGCCGGCAGCCAGTCAACCAGCATTGGTTTCCCTCGCCGCGTCAAGCTCCCAGACCCTGCCGGCAAGCACCTGCAGATAGCGCACCGCCATCAGCGCCGAGCACAGCGCCACGGGCCCGTACAACCAGGTTTGCGGCATGCGCAGGACAGGGCTCGGGCTGTCCCAGGCGTCGATCGCGAAGCGCGTGCCGAACCAGGCCATGAACCCGAAGAACGACAGCAGCAGCACGTGGTTGAAGACCCGTACTGCGCGCTGCGCACCTGCCGGCAGGCGTTCAACGAGCACGTCGATGGCGGGGTGCATCCGGTACTTGACGCAGGCCGCCGCCCCGAAGAACACCACCCAGGCAAAGCCAAGCGTTGCGATCTCGCTGGCCCACGCGGCGGGCTGTGCGGTCACATAGCGCGTGATCACACCCCAGCCGACCGACGCGATGATGACCACCACCGCGGCAGCGGCGACAAGTTCCTCGAACCGGTCGGCCAGCGTCGCGAGGCCGCGGTGCATGCTCACTTCCTGAGCGCCGCCATCACCGTGTCGTGAAGACCCGGCGTCCACTTCGGAAACGCCTTGTAGACCGATGCCGTGGCGCGCTGGAAGGCTGCGTTGTCGACATCGACAAAACTCACGCCCGCACCCTTGAGCCTGGCCATGAAGTCGTCATTCAGTGACAGCGTCAACCTGGTCTGCTCGGCACCGCCTCTCGTGCCTTCCTCCAGCAGTACCTTCTGGACGTCGGCAGGCAGCCGGTTGAAGAAGTTGATGTTCATCGGCCACATCGTGAAGGCGGTGAAGTGACCCGTGGTGGAGATGACCTTGCGGACCTCATGCAGCTTCGCACCCCAAAGCGACCCGAGCGGCGCCTCGGCCGCCTGCACCACGTTCTGCTGCAGTGCGCCGTAGACCTCCGCCCACTGCACGGTGGTGGGCCGCGCACCCATGGCCTTGAAGGTCTCGATCCACATCGTGTTGGGCGGCACCCGCACCGTCATGCCCGCCATCTCGGCCGGGGAGCGCACGGGCTTGTCCGCGATCAGATGGCGCTGACCGAAGTAGCCGTTGGCCATGATGAGCTTGAAGCCAGCCTGCTCCAGGCGCCGCTCGGTAGCCTTGAACCAGTCCGACGCGAGCAGCTTCTCGTACTCCTGGACGGTGCGCACCAGATACGGCCCGTTGAGCACGCCGATGTCGGGCACGAAGTCCGAGAGGTAGCCCGGGTCGGTGATGTTCATCACGTTGGCCCCCTGGCGGATCATCTCGTTGACCTCCTTGCCCGGGCCCAGCTGTTCACCAGGGAAGACCTGAATCTGAACCCGACCGTTGGTGCGCGCAGCCACGTTCTTCGCGAAGAACTCGGCCGCCAGATGGGCCGGCTCCGTGGAGGACAGCGAGTGCGCAAAGCGGATGCGGATGGTCTCCTGCGACTTGGCAGGAAGGACAGCGCCGGCGGCCAGGCCGGCACCGACGGCCAGGGCGGTTCGCCGCGTGGGGAAATGATGGGTCATGGTCTCCTCCAGTTGACGGGGCAGGGATGGAGCCCCTTGGGTCCAAACAAGCTCGACACGGCCCTCAAGGGGCGATGCCGGCACCGAGCTTGCCGGGCTTGGCCGACCCGGCATACAAGATCTTCAATTGGCGGTCAACGACGGCGGCGTGTCTGGCCACGGCGTCCGGATGCATGTCGGCCTCGGGCGGCGATTCCAGGTCGAAGTAGTCGTACCGGTCGACCCCACGCACCAGCGTGGCACTCTCCCTCGGCGCGTTGAGCTGCCTCACGTGCGTCGGGATGTAGCGGATCGCGAAACCCACCCGGCGGTAGTCGGCCGTGTTGGGTTCCGACCCGTGGAAGATCAGCACATGGTGCAGCGACATCTGGCCGGGCCGCAGCACCACCGGCACCACATCTTCCGGCTTGACGCTGACCTGGATCTCCTGCCCGCGTGAGAGCAGGTTCGTATCCGCAAAGGTGTCCACATGCTCGACTTGCGCGCGATGCGTACCAGGCACCACCTGCATGCATCCGTTCTCGCGGACTGAAGGCGTCAGCGCGACCCAGGCCGTAACGACATCGGGCGACGACAGTCCCCAGTAGGTGCCGTCCTGGTGCCAGGAAACGTAAGACGGGTCACGGGCATTCTTCGCGAAGAACTGCGCTCCCCAGCACAGCAGATCAGGCCCCAGGACATCCTCCACCGCATCCAAGATGCGCGGGTGCCGGATCAGCTCGTTCATCCAAGGGTGCAGCAGGTGCGGCTTCTGGTTGATCCGGGCAGGCAGCCGGCCACCATGAAGCTCCTCCGCAGCTTCGAAACGAGACAGCAGACTGCCCGCTTCCGCCTCAGACATCACTTCGACTGGAAAGTGAATCCCGTCTCGACGGTATGCGGCCACCTGTTCGTCCGTGAGCACTTTCCCCATGTCGCTGCCCCCTGTTGACGGTCTCATCTTCTATTGATCTATAAAAGCTTGATTCAAATGTAAAACTCTTGAATCACAGACACAAGACTGCACCTCATGATTCAGACCAGTGGAAACCCTGAACTGGCTTGATCTAGACTGGTTCAAATGGCACCAGCGACGAAGCCAACCTCGAAAGCCTCTTCCTCATCCCCCAAGAGCCGCCGGACCTACAAGGCTCCGGCGCTGGAGAAGGGGCTGGAGATCTTGGGGTGCCTGGCAGCAGCCCCTTCTCCCATGACCCTGCAGCAGCTATCGCTCGCGCTGGGGCGATCGACCAGCGAGATCTACCGGATGCTGGAGGTGCTGGTCGACCAGGGCTACGTGCTGCGTGAAACCGGCCTGCACCGGCTGTCGCTGAAGCTGTTCAATCTTGGCGTGGGTCAGGTGCCGGCGCGCGACCTGCTCACGGTGTCCTTGCCGGTGATGGAGGAGGTGGCGCAGCTGTCCCGCCAAGCCTTGCATCTGAGCGTGCACGTTGACAGACGGTTGGTGGTCGTCGCGTCGATCCCAAGTCCGGAGCCGCTGGGGTTCAGCGTGCGGCTGGGTTCTCACTTCCCCTTTCGCGCAGACAGGACCTCGGCCCGCGTGATCACCGCCTTCCAGCCCGCCGGCCTGCGAGACAGGCTGCTGGACGAAATGGTCGAGCTGGCCCGTCCCACCCGTGTCTCCCGCCAGACACTCGCCGGGCGACTGGATCGGCTGCGGGAGCGAGGTTTTGAAGAGGTGCCGAGCGACACCGTGCAAGGCATCGTCGATATCGCCTACCCGATCTTCGACGGCCAGCATGCTGGAGCCATCGCCAGCCTCAACATGCCCTATCTGACGCAACGCGACGCCAGGATGAGTCGGGCAGCAGCGCAGCAACTGCTGGCCAAGGCCGTGCGGCGCATCTCGCAGGAACTTGGTGGTGTGGCACCCAAGTGAAGGGGGCCCGCCCTTCGGACATCCCCGCAGTCACACCGCCAGCAGTCCCGACCGCACCTCCGACACAGGTTTCAAGGCATCCTCTGCCGCCGCAGTGGGTCCGCGTTGACTGGGGCACCAGCAGAGCAGAAGGCAATGCTCTGACCGCAGTCTTCGACATGCACGTGAACGTGGAGCCGCTCCATCGATGCTCCAAGTTGAGGACGACCGAGGCCGGCGTCGAATGCCCTGACAGGTGTCAATCGGCTCAGCGTGCGTCACCGCACACTGTTTCCTCGATCACTCGGCGCCACACGGAAAACTCATGAAGTCATCCGCCGTTCATTCCATGTTTCTGGCTATCTGCGGCGTCTGCAGCAGTGGTGCGATGGCACAAGACAGAACAGATGGCTTATGGCGAGGCACTGGTGCTGCCGCACTCTCCATCAGCTCCGGCAATACCTCGAGCAGCAGCCTGCAGGTCAGTGCGGATGCCAGCAAGGCCACGACAGCCGACAAGGTCACCGTGGGCGGCCTGATCCACTACGCTCAAAGCAAGACCTTGGGGGTGGACCAGACCACGATGAACAAGTGGGCCGGGTTTGGCCAGTACGACTACAACCTATCTCCTCGCGCCTTCGCCTTCAGCAGACTGGGCCTCGAGGGGGACGAGCTGATCGAACTCAATCAGCGCGCCTCGCTGGCGCTAGGCCTCGGGTACAAGATCTTCAAGTCCGAGCGGATGACGTTTGATGTCCTGGGCGGTGTGGGCTACATGGCAGACAAGTACAACATCGCCCAAAACATTGATGGCAAGACAGACACAGCGTTCAATCGGGCGAACATTTACCTCGGCGAGTCGTCATCTCACCAGCTGTCTTCGACCACTTCGTTCAAGCAGCGGTTGGATGTCTATGCGGGCGTCAGTGGCGACAAGGCCGTGCTGGTGAAGTTCAGTGCCGGCCTGGCGGTGGCCATGAACAGCACGCTCAGCCTCACCGTCGGCCTTACAGACACGTACAACAGCAAGCCTGCACTGGGGACGAAGTCCAACGATGCCGGGTTGTTCACAGGCGTGAATGTCAAGTTCGGGTCGCCTTGACTCGCCCGCGGTTGGCTACCCCTTCCCGCAGAGCAGAAGCATTCGGCTCCACGGCTGCATCCAGGGTCCATGAAGCGAGGTGATGTAGAAGGGAGCGCAGTCCTGGAGCGGCACCGCGGGACCCTCAATCCAACGTCAACCCCCTGACCGGCTCGACGAGGCGCGGATCCTCGTGCAGTTGCCAGTAGCGCTGCTGCAACTGCGCGCTCACGGGCCCGAACTCGCCGGCGCGGCGTCCTGCCACCGGCAGGCCGTCCAGGTGGCTGATGGGCACCACGCCCCCGCCGCTGGTGCTGAGAAAGATCTCGTCGGCGCGGCGCAGTTCATCCACCGCCAGCAGCCGCTGCTCCACCACCAGGCCGGCGGCCTGCGCCATCTCGATCACGGTGCGGCGCGTCACACCTTCCAGCACGCCCGCCGCCGGCGTCACCACGCGCGCCGAAGCGCCGCTGCCGAACACCGCGAACACGTTGAAGCCCGGACCTTCGGTGATATGGCCTTGGCCATCCGTCAGTACCACCGTCTCGCCCCCGCGCTCGTAGGCCTGGAACAGGCCCATCACGAAGTCCATCCAGTGATAGTTCTTGATGCGCGGGTCCACGCTGGCCGGGGGAATGCGCTGAGTGCTGCTGACGATCAGGTCAATACCGCGCTGCTGCTTGGCCGGGTCTGCAATCCAGACGAAGGGGATGGCGAAGGCCATGAAGTTGTTGCGGCAGGTGCGCGGGTCGCGCGAGCCCGGCGCGGGCCGGCCGCGCGTGCACAGCACCTCCACGTAGGCGTCCTGCAGGCCCGCGCGGGCCACGCATTCGTGCATCACCTCGCGCATGCGCTGGCGCGACACACCGGGGTCCAGACGCAGCGCCTTCAGGCTGGCCTCGAAGCGGTCCAGATGATCGTCCAGGCGGAAGAAACGGCCTTTCCACACATGCGCCACGTCGTAGGTGGCGTCCGAGTGCAGGAAGCCCCAATCGAAGATGGAGATCTTCGCGTCTTCAGGGGCGACGAACTCGCCGTCGACGAATGCGCAGCCTTGCATGCCGGTCTCCTGTTGTCGCGGCGATGCGGCGCCGCGGGGCAAGAGTATCGGCGCTGACGGGTGATGTGGCGGCGCACTGCTCAGGCTCCTTCGCTTTGGATGCCCCTCAGTGATAGTCCTCTTCGCGTTGGTGCCGCACCGCCAGCACAACCGTCATTGAAGGACTGACGATCTCGTACAGCGCAACGTACCCGGCGCTTCCAAAGGGAATGGTAAGCGCGCGATGCCGCCTGGGCTCGCGCATGGAACTCCGTCTGCGCACGCCTGAAGGCAGTCGCACTGCGCACCGTCGCATCGATGAAGTCGGTCAGCGTATAGCCCTGATTGAGCACGGACTCCAACTCGGCGCGGAGTTCAGGTTCAACTCGAATCTGGGGAATGACGCGGCGTCAGCGGCGGCGGTCGGCTTGAGACCGGCACCGGCAAGCAGCAAGTCCCGCAGCGGCAGGAGCTCCCGGTCTTCGGGAATCAGTTCACGAACGTACTCGCTGCTGTTCCCGAAGCCGGGAATTCAAGGGCCAACAGGCGCATCTCGATCAATTCCTTTCGATGAGGATGGCGCGGAAGTCGTTGACGTTGGTCAGCGTAGGGCCGGTCACGACCGAGTCACCCAGGGCCTGGAAGAAGCCGTGCCCGTCGTTGTTGTCCAGGCTTGCGCGGGGCCGAATGCCCAGGGCCCAGGCACGAGCCAGCGTATCGGGCGTGAGCACCGCGCCGGCAATCTCCTCGGCGCCATCCACACCGTCGGTGTCGGCGGCAATGGCGTAGACGCCAGGCAACCCATCGAGCGCCAAGGCCAGCGAAAGCAGAAACTCGACATTACGGCCACCACGGCCGGTGCCCTTCAGGGTGACCGTGGTCTCGCCACCCGAAATCAGCACGCACGGAGCGGTGAACGGTTGACCCCTCAGAGCCACTTGACGGGCGATGCCGGCAAGCGCATTGCCCAGGTCGCGGGCCTCACCTTCCAGGCTGTCCCCCAGGATGTAGGGCTCCAGCCCGTTGTCACGGGCCACCTTCGCTGCGGCCTCCAGCGCCCTCTGCGGCGCGGTGATGAGGCGGGTTTCGATGGTGGCCAGGCGCACGTCCCCAGGCTTGACGGTTTCGCCGTCCCCACCTTCCAGCAGTTGCCGAATCCCCGGTGCGACGTCGATGCGGTAGCGATCGAGAATGCTCAGCGCATCGGCGCACGTCGTGGGGTCGCCCACGGTGGGGCCGGAGGCAATGTTGATCGGGTTGTCACCCGGCACATCTGAAATCAGCAGAGTCACCAGCCGAGCCGGATGGCAAGCTGCGGCCAACCTTCCGCCCTTGACGGCAGACAGGTGCCGACGCACGCAGTTCATCTCCGAAATGCTGGCGCCACTGGCCAGCAAGGCCTGGTTGACAGCCCGCTTGTCAGCCAATGTGAGCCCTGGCGCAGGCGCTACCAGCAGCGACGAGCCGCCACCCGAGACCAGGGCGATCACCAGGTCGTCGGCAGTCAGGCCGCGCACAGCCTCCAGCACCCTCGTCGTGGCCTGCGCGCCTGCAGCGTCCGGTACGGGGTGGGCCGCCTGCACCACCTCAATGCGTTGGCACGGCACCTGGTACCCGTAACGAGTGATGACCAGGCCCTCAAGCGGGCCGTCCCAGTGCGCCTCCAGCGCCTGGGCCATGGAAGCCGCAGCCTTGCCCGCGCCAATCACGACCGTGCGGCCTCTTGGCCGCGGCGGCAAATGCGGAGGCAGGCACACCGCCGGCTGTGCGGCCGCTACAGCGGCGTCCAGCATGCGGCGGGGCAGCGCCCGGCGGTCGACCTCGGCCATCGCGTCCATGTCGGGCGTCTGTCAGGCCTCGGCCACGGCGTGGTTGCCCAGCAGTTCCAGCGCGCGTACCAGCGCCGAATGGTCAAGGTCGGCCATGCCGTTGGCGGCGCACACCTGCATCAGCTGGGCGGCGCCGGCCGTCTGGGGCAGGGCCACACCGATCTCGCGCGCGCCCTGCAAAGCCAGGTTCAGATCCTTCTGATGCAGCTTGATACGAAATCCCGGGTTGAACGTGCGCTTGATCATGCGCTCGCCGTGCACCTCCAGGATGCGGCTGCTGGCAAACCCGCCCATCAACGCCTGGCGCACCTTGGCCGGGTCGGCGCCAGCCTTGCTGGCGAACAACAGCGCCTCGCCCACCGCAGCGATATTCAGCGCCACGATGATCTGGTTGGCCACCTTGGTGGTCTGGCCATCACCGTTGCCACCCACCAGGGTGATGTTCTTGCCCATCAATTGCAGCAACGGCAGCACGCGGTCGAACACCGACTGTTCAGCACCGCACATGATCGTCAGGCTGGCGGCCTTGGCGCCCACCTCGCCACCGGAGACGGGCGCGTCAACGTAGTCGGCGCCCAGGGCATTGATCTTCGCGGCAAAGTCCTTGGTGGCCATTGGCGAGATGCTGCTCATGTCGACCACCACCTTGCGGGCGCCCTCCCCAGGCAGTGCCTCGGCCACGCCGCCAGGTCCGAACAACACCTTCTCGACATCGGGCGTGTCAGGCACCATCAGGAAGACCACCTCGGCCTGGCGTGCCACTTCGGCGGCATTGGCGCAGCGCAGCGCAGTGGAGGCAGCCACGGCCTCAGGCAGCTGGCTGCGCGTGGCGACGAACAGCTGGTGGCCAGCGCTGACCAGGTGCAGCGCCATCGGCGTGCCCATGATGCCCAGTCCGATGAATCCGATCTTCATGGTGCGTGTCTTTCAGTAGGTGTTGGAGCCGGCAGAGGCCGGCGGATTGCGCATCTGCGCGAGGACCTGTTGGGCACCAGCGGCGATGAGCCGGGCGTCGGAGCTGACCGTCGTGAACCGGAAGCCCTTGGCAATGCGCCGCAAGGCGGCCTCCGGCGCACCGTTGTGGATGCCTGCCACCACCCCATGCGCCTTGGCTCGCGCCAGGATGTGGTCCACCGCTTCGGCCGCCTTCGGGTCCAAGTCGTCGAAGGTGGGCTTGCAACCCAGCGCCAGCGACAGATCAGACGGGCCGATGTAGATGGCGTCCAGGCCTTCGACCGACAGGATGGCGTCCAGGTTGTCCAGCGCGGCCGCCGTTTCGATCATGGCGAAGGTGACGATGGTGTCGTTGGCATGCTGCGGATAGTCCGCGCCGCCGTACAACAGCGCGCGCACTGGCCCGAAGCTGCGGGTCCCGCGCGGCGCATAGTGCGTCCAGGCCACCAGCTTCTGGGCATCTTCACGCGTGTTGATCATCGGGCAGATCACACCGTAGGCGCCGGCATCCAGCGCCTTCATCAGGATCCCCGGCTCCAACCAAGGCACCCGCACCACTGGCACGGTCGGCGTGGTGGAGATCGCCTGCAGCATCGTGACCATGGCCTGGTAGTCAACCACACCGTGCTGCAGATCGATGGTCAACGAGTCCCAGCCCTGGTGGGCCATGGTCTCGGCGGAAAAGCTGTTGGGGATCGCCAGCCAGCCGTTGACGGCGGCACGGTCTTGCTTCCACAGCGTTCGCAAGCGGCTTTCTCGCATCGTCGCTTCCTCAGTTTGAAGGGTGATCACGCACTGCATCCAAGGCGAACGCCATAGACCGCAGACCTGGCGCGGCCTGACCGAGAGAATGAAGCATGGCTTCACCCAACCTCTGTGAAGCGGAATGGCGAAGGATGCAAACCGCTAAACAGACTGGCTCACCAGATATTTGTATGACAAGTAAACTCTAATTTACGCAGTTGTCATGCCAAAACAGGGTAAACACTTAGTTTTGCCTGGCAGCATCTGGACTTCTACTACGCTCCAAGCGAACCTGCAGGGGTAGTGGCGACACTTTCGCAACCCAGCGCGTCAATCACTCATGAAGGATTCCCAACTGCAGTTGGAGCGAGCCGGTACCGGCTCGCTGGCAGACCGCATCTACGCACGTGTGGTCGAAGCGATCTTGCGCGGCGACTTTGCGCAGGACAACAAACTGCCACCCGAGGGCGAGCTGGCCAGCCAGTTCGGCGTCTCGCGACCGACGGTTCGGGAGGCACTGGCGCGCCTGCGGTCAGATGGCGTGATCGAATCTCGGCGGGGCTCCGGCAGCCATCTGGTGCGCCGCCCCAGCGCGCCATCTGCCGTATCCACGCCCGTCAGAAGCCTGGCAGACATCGAGCGCTACTACTCCTTCCGCCTCTGCGTGGAAGGTGGTGCGGCGGCCGCGGCAGCCGAGTTCCACGATGCCGATGATCTGGCGGCGATCCGTGCCGAATTCACTGCGCTGAGCGCGTCGATGGAGAGCGGCCAGCCCGGCACCGACGAAGACGTGCGCTTCCACCTAGCGATCGCCCGGGCCTCGCACAACCCATTCTTCGTCACCACCATCGAGACCATGGTGGCGCCGATCCGCCAGTTCATGGAACTGGCACGCGGCGTGGCCGACAAGAAGAGTGCCGAACGGGTTCGAACGACGCAGGCCGAACACCAGGCCGTGATCGAGGCGATCTCCATGCGCGCGCCGGCCGACGCGGCTGCAGCGATTCGCACGCACGTGCTCAACGCCAAACGCCGGATCTTCGAGGGCGTGCTCCTGCCCTGAC
Organism: uncultured beta proteobacterium; assembly: GCA_903885585.1. Lineage (GTDB taxonomy): Bacteria > Pseudomonadota > Gammaproteobacteria > Burkholderiales > Burkholderiaceae_C > Rubrivivax. The sequence continues at coordinate 26,292 of CAISJH010000741.1, read as the reverse complement.
GTAGGCCCTGGCAGCCACCGAAAGTTGCTTGACAACTTTGGGGCAAATCAGACAATAGCGCACCGATGCGGCGCAGCCGATGTGTCGCCCTACCGGCCACGCAGCCCGCAAGGAGTCCTTGAATGTCTGATCTTGTGACCACGCAGGCGGCACGTCCCGCCTGCGGGATGGCGAAGCCGCTGACCATCCAAATGCAGGCGCAAGACAACGTTGTCATCGTCGCCAACGACGGTGGCCTCCCGCCGGGCACACTCCTCCCCGGCGGTCCGGTGTTGCTGGAGCGAGTGCCGCAAGCGCACAAAGTAGCCCTCGTGGACATCCCCGCAGGGGCACCGGTGGTGCGCTATGGCGTTCCTATTGGCTATGCGTTGAAGGACATTCCGGCCGGCAGCTGGGTGCATGAACGGCTGCTCGAGATGCCGGATGCGCGTGGGCTGGACGACCTGCCAAGGGCCACTGCCCGGGCCACGAGACTGCCACCCCTGGAGGGCTATACGTTCGAGGGCTACCGCAATACCGATGGCTCGGTGGGTACACGCAACATCCTGGCCATCACCCAAACCGTGCAATGTGTGGCTGGCGTTACCGACTTCGCGGTCCAGCGCATCAAGGCCGAGTTGCTGCCCAGGTTCCCGAACGTGGATGACGTCGTAGCGTTGGAGCACGCCTACGGTTGCGGCGTGGCCATCGATGCACCCGATGCCGCGGTGCCGATCCGCACGCTTCGCAACATCAGCCTCAATCCGAACTTCGGTGGCGAGGTGATGGTGGTGAGCCTAGGCTGCGAGAAGCTGCAGCCAGAGCGGCTGCTACCACCGGGCAGCTTCACCATCGTCGATGAACGACAGGTGGCAGGCGTCCCGGCGGCGCCTGACGTGGTCTGCCTTCAGGACAGCGCGCATGTTGGATTCATGTCGATGGTCGAGTCCATCATGCGCCAAGCTGAAACCCACCTGCAGCGCCTGAACGCCCGCCGCCGTGAGACGGTGCCTGCCAGTGAGCTGGTGGTGGGCGTGCAGTGCGGTGGCAGCGATGCCTTCTCCGGAGCCACCGCGAACCCAGCTGTAGGTTTTTGCACCGACCTGCTGGTGCGCGCAGGTGCCAGCGTGATGTTCTCCGAGGTGACAGAGGTGCGCGACGGCATCGCCCAACTGACAGCACGCGCCACCACGCCGGCGGTGGCCGACGCCATGATCCGAGAGATGGCTTGGTACGACGCATACCTGAGCAGGGGCGGAGTTGACCGCAGCGCCAACACCACGCCAGGCAACAAGAGTGGTGGGTTGTCGAACATCGTGGAGAAAGCGATGGGCTCCATTGTCAAGTCCGGCTCGGCAGCGATCTCGAACGTGCTGGCGCCCGGCGACAAACTGCGCACCAAAGGGCTGACCTACGCGGCGACGCCGGCAAGTGATTTCATCTGCGGCACCCTGCAGTTGGCCGCCGGCATGAACCTGCATGTGTTCACGACCGGCCGCGGCACGCCCTACGGCCTGGCGGCCGTACCGGTCATCAAGGTGGCGACCCGCACCGACCTGGCCCGCCGTTGGCACGACCTGATGGACGTCAACGCCGGGACGATCGCCGACGGCGATGCCACCATCGAGGAAGTCGGCTGGGAACTGTTCAGCCTCATGCTGGACGTGGCCAGCGGACGCAAGAAGACCTGGGCAGAGCACTGGAAACTGCACAACGCCCTGGTGTTGTTCAATCCCGCACCGGTGACTTGACGGGCACCAGCCAGGCCGACCTCAAGTGAATCGATAAACGATCTCGCCGTGCCGCGTGGCCCCCGGTGCCAGCCAAGGATCAGGAAACCCCGGCTGGTTGGGCGCATCCGGCCAGGACATGGGCTCCAGGCACAAGCCGTCACCGGGCGCCCAGCGCCAGCCGTTTCGTCCCAGGTCGCGCGGCAGGTCGCCAGTCAGTCCATGCCCGGCATAAAGCTGCAGCCCAGGCTCACTGCTGTAGACCGACATGCCCAGGCCATTGCGCGGGCAGCGCAGGTGAGCCGCAAGCCACGACGACGGCTGTGCGGTCGTCACTGCGTCGAGCAGGAGGTAGTGGTCCAGGCCTTTGGCCACTTGGAGCTGGGGGTGCGCCGTGTCCATGGCCGCCCGGGGTGAGCGGGGCGTACGAAAGTCCAGAGGGCTGTCGTCGACGCTCGCGGTGCTGCCCAGTGGGCAAACGTCTGGCGCGAGTGGCAGGAAGCGGCTTGCGGGGACCTGCAGCACATGGTCGAGCGCACTGCCTTCGCCGGCCAGGTTGAAAAACGGGTGCGCAGTGAACTGCGCCAAGGTGGCTGTGTCACCAGCTTCGGCACGCCAGGCGATGCGCAGGGCGTTACCCGGCAGGGCCTCGTAGCGAAGCTGCAGTCGCAAACACCCCGGCACACCGTCATCTTCGGAGCGAAAGACATGGCTTAGTTGCAACGCATCGGCGTGCACGTTGTCCACCTGCAGTGTCCTGAACCGGCTGCCACGCGGGCCGCCATGCACGGCATGGTGGCCGCCGTTGCACGGTAGCTGCAGGGTCGTCCCATCCTGCAGCAGGAGTTGCCCATTTCGTAGCCGTCCGGCCCACCGTCCAATGAAGGCGCCCATGGAGAGCTGGCCATCCAGGTAACCCGCCAGGCTGTCATAACCCAGGGTCACCTCCGTTCGGCCGCCCTGGCCATCGGGCACCCTCACGCTGACGAGGCGGGCGCCATAGTTGCAGATCGCCACTTCGATCCCATCGGGCCCGTGCAAGGTGTACAGGTCAGTACGCGCGCCGTCCACCCAGGATTGGAAGTCTGACCGCACCAGTGCTTGCATGCCGTTGCCTAAGCAGTGCCTCGGTCAGGGCTGCCGGGGGATATTGGCGGCATGAAACAGGCTCGGCCAGCCGGCCTTGGGACTCATGTCGTCCAGGTTCCAGGCGTCAGCATCGAAGCTACGGCGCACGGGCGGCTGCACCATCGGGTAACCCAGCGCGTTCTCGGTCTCGCTGTCGATGATGCGGCCCCGCCCGACAGCCATATCGACGAGCACCTGACGATCGATAGCGTCACGGTCCCAGGGGCGGGCACCGACGATGCCGGGCAGTTCGTCGGCCAGGCGGGCCCCAGGGCGGATTCGCAGGCCGGTCGGCAAGTCAGGCTGTGCCAGCAGCTCAAGGGTGGCCTGGCCGTCACTGGCGTCGCGGCGGGCAGCCACGGGACGGCCATGGCGATCAGTGGCTGGGTTGTCGGCCATGAACAGCTCCAGGTGACCCGCGCCTCGTTGGGTGAAGAAGGCCGTATCGGGCTCGGTGCTGGGGCCATGGCGCAGCAGATTGCCCACCAGGCTGAGACGGCCGGTCTGCCACGGCTTGCCCTCCCATTCCTTGGGCCACAGGTTGTAGTGCACGGCCAGCCGACCTGGGTTGAAGATCAGGTTGTTGACCATCGCGCCTCGTGCACCCCCCTTGAACAGGGCGTTGCGCTCGCGGTTGGAGATGTACACGTTGCCGTAAAGCAGCACGCCGCTGGTGTTGTCGTGGATCAGGCTGCCCTTGGAGTGCTCGCCCTTCTCGTGCACCGAGTTGGACAGTCCCTCGTAGATCAGGTTGTGGCTGTAGGTGATGCGATGCGAGGTACCGCGGCGCCAGTCGTCGGGCGAGGCGCCTGCAAAGCGCGGGCCCGAGGCGGACAAGTTCTCATCGGTGGCCCAGCTGAAGCTGCAGTGGTCAACGATCACGTCGTGCGCGCCCCCTGTGGTGGACAGGCCGTCCTGGTCGCCGCCGCCCTTCTTGGGCCGGCCAAACTCGCCAGGCCGAAAGCGCAAGTGCTGCAAGATCACGTCGTGGGTGCGGATGAGGGTCTCCGCCTTGATCACCGTGATACCGGGGCTGGGAGCCGTCTGGCCCGCGATGGTCAGGAACGGCTGACGGATGTCGAGCGTGCCACCGCGCATGTCAATGACACCCCCCACCTCAAAGACCACGGTCCGCGGCCCTGGGGTATCGATGGCCGCCTTCAACGAGCCCGGGCCGTCCGCTGCCAGCGTCGTCACCCGCAGGATCTGCCCGCCGCTGCCGCCACGCGTGCTGGTCCAGCCCCGGGTGTCGATACCGCCGTTGCTGAATCGCTGGGCCGGCGGCAGCAGGGTTTCGCATGCGGCCTGCGCGCTGCGTGGGCTATCGAGCGCTGGAACCTGCCGCGCCAGTTCATCGGACATGATCTGCGCGAACATACAGGCGCCGCGCTCGCCCAGGTGTGTGCGGTCGAAGCGGCGCTGCCCAGGCGCAGCCTCGGCCAGCTCATCCGCAGCGGCTTGACCCAACGCCTGCACCCGGGTCATGCTCAGCGCGTGGAGATCCACCAGCGGCACGACGCTGGCAGTGGCTACACGGCGCATCGCATCGGCCCAGGGTCGCAACTGATCCTCCAGCTGGTCAGCCTTGAACGTGCGGCGCGTGAGAGGTGTGACCAGCACCGGCACAGCACCGGCACCACGAAGCTCATCGACAAAACGCTGCAGGTTGGCAGGGTACTCGGTGGCCAGATCGGTGGAGCGACCCGGCTTGCCCGGCTGGTCGTTGTGCCCGAACTGGATCAGTACATGGGGCGGCTGCGGCTGAGCTCTGTCGAAAGCGATACGTTGCAGCAACGTGGCCCACAAGCCTTCGGCGCGGTAGCTCAGCGTGCTTCGTCCTCCCCGGGCCAGATTGACGCAGGACCATTCGGGCTGCAGGCGGGCACACAGCGCATCGCCGTAGCCGGTGTTGGGCGCCATCGTGGAATCGCCCACCAAGTAAACGGTGCCACGCTGGGCCATGGCAGCCAGCGGCAGAGCGAGCGCCAAGACCAGCACGCCCAACCACCTGGTCAAGCCAACGTGTCGCACGGTCACCCCAGGCGGCACTTCTCGCCGGCCTGGTTGGCAGGCTCGCGCATGAGTGCCTCCACCGCAGCCCGGTCCACCCGTACGCCGTGGCCCGGTGTGCGGCCCAGGCGAAGGCCACCGTCAACCACCTCCTGATCCAGGCTCAGGCCCTCAGGTTGCTCAGTCAATTCCTTGATCTCACACAGGCGGTGGTTGGCCACCGCGTTGGCCGCGTGGGCTACCAGGTTGCAGCGGTAGCTCACCAGGCTGACGGGCAAGTTGTGCAGATGGGCCGCCGCAGCCAGCCGCATGAAATGCGTGATGCCGTAGACCATCGAGGCCTGCACCACGTCCACGGCATCTGCCCGAAACAGAGGCGCAAAGGACTCCAGCCCGGTGAGGTTCTCGCCAGTGGCCACGGCCGCCCGCACGCCAGCGCGTACCGTCGCCAGCCCGGGGGCGTCCCAACGGCGCACGGGTTCCTCGATCCAGGTCAGATCAATCTCGCGCTCGATCAGACCGACATGGCGCACGGCCTCCTTGGCCGTCAGCGCCTCGTTGACGTCGAGCATCAGCACGGGCTCCACGCCAGGCCGCGCATAAATCTGGCGCAGCAGCTTCAGACGGGCCAGATCACGACGGGCATCCGCGCCACCCTTCAGCTTGACGGCCCGAAAGCCGCGTGCCACGTAGGCACGGTGCACTGCCATGAAAGTGCCGTCGTCCAGATCGAAGTCCAGCGCCGAAGCGTAGCCGGGCACGAAGGGATCGGCCGCGCCCAGGTGCTGCCACAGCGGCTCGCCCGCCAACTGGGCTTTCAGATCCCACAGGGCCAGGTCCACCGCGCCTATGGTGCTGAAGGTGCCACCTCCATGGCCAGCCTTGAATACGCGGGTGATCATCCGGTCGTACAGCGCAGTGACGGCCCGCGGGTCCTGCCCTTCAACCACCGGGAACAGGCGGTCAACACCGGCGTGGGGACCGAGACCCACGCCAGTGAGGCCGTCGTCCGTGTGCAGCAGCAGGATGTGCACCGGCGTCACGCCGTTGGCGGTGCTGCCGTGGACATCACCAATGGGGCGGCCCCAGCGCTGGATGGTCTGCAGCGAGGTGTAGCCGATGATCTTGGACATGCGATGGGGTTCCGTTCAGTTCTATTCAGAGGCTGCCGGTGGAAGAACTCAAGCCTCGGAGCTGGCCACCAGGGTGCGGGTGTAGGGGTGCTTGGCCGAGCCTGCACACAGCGCGTCGGTGCTCAAGGTTTCAACGATAGCGCCTTGCTGCATGACAGCCAACCGATCGCACAGGTGCGCCACCACGCCCAGGTCGTGGCTCACCAACAGGTAGGTCAGCCCATGCCGCACACGCAGGTCTGACAGCAGATTCAGCACTTCGGCCTGCACCGAGACGTCCAACGCCGATGTGGGCTCATCCAGCAGGAGGAGACTGGGCTGGAGCACCAGTGCACGGGCGATGGCCACGCGCTGGCGCTGCCCGCCCGACAGCTGATGCGGATAGCGGTGCCGGAAGGCGTTCGGAAGTCCCACTTGCGCCAGCACCTGGTCGATGCGGTCGTCCACATCGCCCATGCGGTGCACCCGCAGCGGCTCGGCCAGGGCAGTGTGCACGGTATGGCGCGGATGCAGCGAGCCGTACGGATCCTGGAAGACCATCTGCACCCTGCGCGCATGAGCCAGGTCCGGGCCAGATCCCCAAATGCTCAGGCGCCGGCCCTGCCCGGCCAGTGCCTGGCCACCGATCTGTACCGTACCCTGCCAGTGCCGGTACTGCCCGGCCAGGCAGCGCAGCACGGTGGTCTTGCCTGATCCCGACTCGCCCACCAGCCCAAAAGCCTGGCCATGTGCAACGTCAATATCCACGCCTTGCAGCACGGTGCGGCGACGATCACCCTCACCCAGCGCCAGTGTCAGGCCACGCACAGCGACATGGACATCGTTGGACGGGTTCAAGGCCTGCTCCAAGCTGGGTCACGCTGCAACATCGGCAAGGTTGCACGCCTGTGCTTCAGGCTGGGCACCGCACTGAGAAGCGCCTGTGTGTAAGGGTGCTGCGCCTGGGTCAGTTCACCAGCAGCCAGCGATTCGACCACCCGACCGGCGTACATCACCAGCACCCTGTCGCAGAAGCGGCTCACCAGATGCAGGTCATGGGTGATGAACAGCAGGGAGAGGCCTTGCTCGGCCACCAGTTCGTCCAGCAGGTTCAGCACCTCGCGTCGCACTGAGACATCCAATGCCGAGGTCGGCTCGTCGGCGATCAGCACTTGCGGGTTCTGCGCCAGCATCATCGCAAGCATCACCCGCTGGCCCATACCACCGGACAGCTGATGCGGATACTGCCCTGCCACACGTGCCGGCTCTCGTATTTGCACCCTTGCCAGCAATTGCTCGACCCGCTCCCGGCAGGCCGCCCGGCCAAGTGTCGTTGAGCGCAGAACGGCCTCACCAATCTGCTCGCCAACGGACATCACCGGGTTCAGCGAATACTTGGGATCCTGCATCACCATCGACAGCCGGCTGCCACGCAGCCGACTCATCTGCGCGTCACTGGCAGCCAACAGGTCAACGCCGTCGAAACGCAGGGTACGAGCATTCACCTGCGCGTGGCGCGGCAGAAGTCGCAGCAGCGCACGGCCAACAGTGGTCTTACCCGATCCTGACTCACCTACGACAGCCAACTTCTCGCGGCCAAGCGTGAACGACACGCCCTGGACGACTGGCACAACGCCATCGGAGCCGCGGTAGGCCACGTGCAGCCCATCAACTTGCAAGACGGTATCTGTCACGGCGATTGGCGCGGGTCCAGCGCGTCGTTGAGCCCGTCCCCCAACAGATTGAAGGCCATGCTGACGGCCAGGATGGCAGCACCAGGCGCGGCCACCAGCCACCAGCTGTCGAGCATGTAGCGGCGGCCCTCGGAGATCATCGCGCCCCATTCAGGAAGCGGTGGCTGCGCTCCCAAGCCCAGGAAGCCCAGTCCTGCGGCTGTCAACACCACCGAAGCCATGTTCATCGTCAGGCGCACCACCACCGAGGGCAGGCACAGTGGCGCCAGGTGCTTGATGAGCACCCGTGCGTGGGAGGCTCCTTGCAGTTGTGCCGCCACGATGAAGTCGGCCTGGCGCAGTGTGAGCGCCTCGGCGCGCGCCAGGCGGGCGATAGGGGGCCAGGCCGTCAGCGCGATGGCGAGCACCGCATGGTCCAGCCCCGGGCCCAATGCTGCGACGAACGCCAGCGCCAGGATCAAGCCTGGGAATGACAACACCACATCGGTCATGCGCATCAACACCGCGTCCACCCGTCCACCGAAGTAGCCCGCCACCACGCCCACTGCCATGCCCAGAGGGCCAACCACGACGGTGACCAGCACCACGATGGCCAGCGTGATGCGGGTACCGTGCAGCAGGCGGCTGAGCACATCGCGGCCAAACTCGTCCGTCCCTAACCAGTGACCAGGTCCTGGGGGTAGCAGGGCCAATGCCAAGTCCTGCCGCAGCGGGTCAGCTGGCGCCAGCCACGGGGCCAACGCAGCCAGCAAGACCAGGGCGCCAATGATCAGGGCACCCATCGCGGTAAGCCGGTTACGCAGCACCCTGCGGGCCAATGCCAAAGCTTCCTGCATTCGAGTGCTGCGATCAGCTTCCACAACGTTCAAGGTCAGGCTCATGCCGCAGCCCTCGGGTCGAACACGCGGTAAAGCGCATCAGCCAGCAGATTCAGTGAAACAAACAGCACGCCGATCACCAGCACCGACCCCATGACTGCGTTCATGTCGCCCAGCAAGAGGCTGCTGGTGAGGTAGCTGCCGAAACCGGGCCAGCCGAACACCGTCTCGGTGAGCACCGCCCCTTCGAGCAGGCCACCATAGGCCAGCGCCACGATGGTGAGCAGCTGCACCCGAATGTTGCGGAAGGCATGGCCCCACACCACCTGGCGCTCGCTAAGGCCCTTCACGCGGGCGGCGGTGATGTACTCCTGAGACAACTGGACCAACATGAAACTGCGGGTCATGCGACTGAGGTAAGCCATGGAGTGCAATCCAAGCACAGCAGCAGGCAGCAGCAAGTGGCGCAGCGTACTGCGCCAGGCTGCGGCATCACCCGCCAATGCTGCGTCCACCAGCAGCAGGCCGGTGACGGTGGGTACCGTGCCTTCGAAGGCCAGGCCGATGCGGCCGATGCCGCCGGCCCAGCCCAGCCAAGCGTAAAACACCAGCAAGCCCATCATGCCGAACCAGAACACCGGGGTGGAATGGCCCAACAGCCCCAACATGCGGGCCAGATGGTCAGGCCACCGGCCGTGATGAGTGGCAGCCAGCACGCCCAATGGCACCCCCAACAGCGTGCCGATCAGCATGGCCAGCGTGGCCAGTTCGACCGTGGCTGGCAGCACTCGCGCCAAATCGGCAGCCACCGGGTTGCCGGTAAGCAGGGCTCGTCCCAAGTCACCCTGGGCCAGCGTCAGCAGGTAGCGCCCGAACTGCACGGCCAGCGGTTGATCGAGACCCAGCTGCTGCTGCACCTGCAAATAGGTGGACCGGTCTGCATCCGGTCCTACGATGGCCAGCACAGGGTCGAGCGGCATGACCCGCCCGATCAAAAAGGTGAGAACCAGCAGGCCCAACAGTGAAGCGCCCACACTGCCAACACCGCGCAGCAGGACCACAGCCTTCATGCGTTGGCCTCCTTGTGGACATTGCGCAGCCGCGTTGCGCCACTGGGGTGCCCCATGTAGCCCTTGACCTCACGCCGCATCACCACGGTATCGCTGACCACGGCGATCGGCTGCATGCCGCCTACGACTTCGTGTACCCGCTGCTGAGCCCGCAGGTACAGGGCGACCTGGCGCACCACGTCGGGCTCCACCAAGGCTTGGTCAATCAACGCATTCAACGTGGCATCGGCGTAGCCCGTGCGCCATCCCTGGAAGTTGCTGAGCCGGGCGCTGTCACGGTTGTCGGGGTTGTAGACCAATGCCCGCAGGCTGGAATGTGGGTGGGCCTCGGCACCGCCCCCCCCACGGCCGACGATGATTTCAAACTGGCGCTCGCGCATGGCCCCGTACACCTGGTTGCCGGTACCAGGCAGGATGCTGGCACGAACGTCAGCCTGCGCCAGCGTAGCCTGCAGGCTGGTCGCGATGCCGGTGAAGGGCGGCTCGGCCATGACCCGGACGGTGGTCTCGAATCCGCCGGCCAGACCGGCCTCGGCCAGCAGACGGCGAGCCTGGGACACATCCAGCCGGTAACCCGGGCTGGGTAGCGAAGCAGGCAGCCCCGGCGGCACAGGGCGCTGGTGCACCTGACCGTAGAACGCCAATACGCTGCCGGCAATACCGTCGAAGTCGATCAAGTGCCGCAGCACTGCGCGACGCACCCGTTCATCCACAAAGCGGGGGTGCCGGGCATTGACGGCTACATAGTAGAAGTTGCTTCGGCGAACGGTTTCGACTGCCAGGTCGGGGCGCCGGGCCAGGGCCTTGACGTCGGGAGAGGACAACCCGCTGGCCACGTCGAGGTCGCCACGGGTCAACATCAGGCGCAGGGTCTGCGACTCGGTCATGTGGCGCATGACGATCCTGCGCAGCCGGGCCTCGCCGCGCCAGTGACCGGGTTGCCGGCGCATGATGAGCAGTTCCTTCGGACGCCAGGTCTGCAGCGAGAAAGGGCCGGAACCAGCGGCATGGGTGGTCAGCCACGCAGCGCCCTGATCTCCCTTCACCTCATGGGACAGGATGGCATCACGGTCGAGTACCAGCGCGCTCATCGACGTAGCCAGGGTCATCAACACCAGTGTGGGATCAGTGGGCTGAGGCAGGTCGATCTGCAGAGTGTGGGGGCCCGTCGCCTGCACCTGGCCAGCAACCTGGGCGGCATTGAACCCGTAGCTCTTCCAGACGGATGCAGGTGCGAGGTTCAGCCGCAGCACGCGGCGCAGCGACCAAGCCGCATGCTCTGCCAGCAGCGGCTTGCCGCTGGCAAAGCGCACGCCATCGCGCAGCTGCAGGACGAGGCGGCGTCCACCTTGACCCACATGCCAAGCCTGTGCAAGCGCGGGCTGCAGTCGGGCGGGGTCGTGGCTGTCGGTCTCGAGCAGGCCGTCGTACAGGTTACAGGCCACCGTCATCGCGTCCAGCCCGGTGGCGGCGGCCGGATCCAGCGATAACAGGTTGTTCATGCTCATGCCCACCCGCAGCTGGTCGGCAGTGGATGTGTCGATGGCGGGAGCGTTGATAGAAGAGGCGTCAGCAGAAGATTGCACCGTCGCGTAGCCCGACGCACTGCAAAGCGCGGCGCCCGCAGCGCACAGCCACTCGCGCCGATCCAGGGGCAGGGCCCTTGACCCTTCGAAGGTAGCGCTCATGACCAACGCCCTGAGGCCATCAGTAGGTGGCCTCGGTGTGCCGAGCGATGTAGTCGAAATTGATCTGCTCGCCCAGGCCTGGGCCCGTGGGCAATGCCACCATGCCCTCGCTATCCATTGGGTCGATGATGGCGTTCAGGTGGGCAGGCACTTCGTCGTAGTCAAGGAAGGGATGCAGCAACCCGCGTTCATACCAGCGTGAGTTGCGTATGGCGCCGCACACCGCCAGATTTGGCGCGCCGTTGCCGTGAATCTCGCAATACATGCCGAAGCTTTCGGCCAGATGAGCCACCTTCATCGTTGGACCGATGCCACCGCAGCCGTTGACGCCGGCTCGCAAGATGTCGCTGGCGCCAGCCTTCACCCACTCGGCACGGGCGTAGTGCTTGCCCGACAGGGTCTCCGGCCCCAGCAGCGGGATATGCAGCTGTTGCGCCAGCCACACGTAGGACGACGTGCTCTGCTCGTTCATCATCTCTTCGTACCAGGTGAAATCGAGTTCCTCCAGGGCACGACCGATGCGCAGCGCATCGGTACGGCTGTACTCGTGGTAACCGTCCAGCATGAGGGCGATATCAGGCCCCACAGCCTTGCGCACCGCGGTACAAGCCTTGATGTCCATGCCCGGGTCAGGCGCAAAGCGCACTGGCGGCATCCAGGTGTGCAACTTGATGGCCTTGTAGCCCTTCTCGACCAGCTGCAGCGCAAAGTCCGCGTACTCCTCTGGCGATGACAAGCCACCTTCGAGCTCATCGCCGCACATGGTGCTGCCGTAGGCTGGAATGCGGTCGCGGTATCCACCCAGGAGCTGCCAAACGGGTACGCCCAGTGTGCGGCCGATCAAATCGTGCAGCGCCGCATCCACGGCACCCATGGCCCGGTCAGTCAGCTGACCAGCGCTGCCGCGCTGCCAGTGCTCCAGGTCCGCCCAGAGCCTTTCACGCTGGAGGGCGTCGCCGCCCACCAGTACCCGGCGCACGAATTGGTTCAGCACATGGGGCCTCACCACTTGAGGTGGCGCAAAGCAGTGCCCCTCCACACCGTCCGCGCTGCGGATGGTGAGCAAGGCCTGACGACCCGTACCCAAGGGGCCGGGGTGCGAGTGGCCCGCCGCATCCACCGACCGCCGCGTCGGATGGGTGAATTCAACGGCGCGCACGCTTTCGATCTTGATCATGGGCAACAGTCTATACATCGGTCGTCTGATGTCTGTAGAGTCTATATCGAACCCAACAAGATCCCCAATTAATAAGGGAAAACGATAGTTTTCTAACCAGAACCTCACCACACAGGCCGGTAAGACAATCCTATACTGTCGTAAGTCGTCTGATGACTTAACGCCAGCCGCTGCTTACCCGTTTCCACCAAATGGACGCACCGGAACCCACCATGCCGCAAGCCACCGATCCCACCGCCCAGCGCGCGCCCAGCCTGTCCCAACGCGTGGTGGACGGCGTCACGCGGCGCATCCAAAGTGGCGAACTCAAGCCTGATCAGCGTGTGCCCCCCGAGCCCGAACTGATGCGCGAGTTCAGCGTGAGCCGCAGTGTGGTCCGCGAAGCGGTCTCGCGATTGCAGGCCAACGGATTGGTGCGCACCCGGCACGGCGTTGGCAGTTTCGTCCTGGCCTCCCAACCTGATGGCCGCTTGATGCAAGCACCTGATGCTGTGCTGAAGATGCAGCAGAAACTGGCCATGCTGGAACTGCGCCTGAGCCTGGAGTCGGATGCTGCTGCCTTGGCAGCACAGCGGCGCACGCCGGAACAACTGGCCGCCATGGAGGCCGCGCTGGAGTCCTTTGACACACAGCACTCCACCGGGGAAGGCACTGTCGAGGCCGACTACCGCTTCCATGAACTCATCGCCCAAGCCACCGGCAACGAGTATTTCGTGCACGTGCTGCGGTCCATCGGCACCGCCACCATTTCTCGCGGCAACGCCCGCACCGGTCGGCCCACGTTGCCCCCGAAGACCCCCCGGTTCGGCGAACCCACGCCGCAATTGAGGTCCGGCAAGGAAGTCACCGCCCAGGAGCACCGGGCCGTCTTCGATGCCATCGCACGCGGCGATGCCTCCATGGCCCGCGCTGCCATGTACATGCACTTGAATAACAGCCGTGACCGCATGAAGGCCACGAAGCACTGACCCCTGCCACCACCCAAGAACTGCAACCAGGAGACCACCCATGCATTCACGCTTCAAGACAAGGACCGCGCGGCCCAACGCCATGACGCTGGCCATCCTCAGCCTGGCCTCGGCCCTTCCAGCAGCCTATGCACAAGGGGTCGACGCGGCCCAGCGCGTGGAGGTCACTGGCTCCATCATCCGCCGCAGCGTCAACGCCGAGGCGGCGCTGCCGGTCACGTCGATCACTGCGGCGGACATGGACGCACGGCTGAACACCGAACTCAAGGACTTCATGTTGGAGCTGCCTCAGGCCAGCTCACTGGGCAGCAACCAGGGCACCGCCGGCCCCATGACCAGTCTGCGCGGCTTCGGGCCTATGCGCACACTGACGCTGCTCAACGGTCGCCGCCTGGCCAAGGAGCCCTTGACCAACCAGTACGTCAGCGTGAACGTGATTCCGCGCATGGCCCTGAGCCGCACCGACATCCTGCGTGATGGTGCTTCGTCCAGCTATGGCTCCGACGCCATGGGCGGCGTGCAGGCCTTCTACACCCATAACAAATACAACGGTGTTTCCATCAAGGCAGAGATGCTTGCGCCCGAGCGTTCGGGAGGCGGCGGCGCCAAGAGTTTCGGTTTGCTGGGGGGTATCGGAAATCTTGATTCAAAGGGCTGGAACGTCTATGCCGCGCTGGATGTGCAAAGCCGCGATGTGCTGCCTCGCTCATCTCGTCCTGAGCTCACTGACGGCTCGGCCCTGAAGCTGCTGGGCATCAATACCGATCCCGGCCTGGGCTCGAGTGCCACCCCCGGGAACTTCACCGACCCCACGAATCCCACCAGTTCGTTGCGTACGGTGCGCTACAACCCGATGTTCTCAAGCGGCTGTCTCGCCCCCTACTCGGTGCCCAGCACCTCGGGTGGCCGTCAGACTTGCTTCCTGGATGCCAACACCCAGTACACCACGTTCAACAACAAGAACGACATCCTGACCGCATACGCCAAGGGCTCACTGAAGTTGGGCAGCCACTTGCTGACGGCTGAGCTCAATCACAGTGTGTACAGCGTCGACCAGTACAACAACCCGGCGGCACCCACGGTCCGCCTGACTAGCACCCACCCCTACTATCCCGGCAACGGCATCGTTCCGGCTGTGACGGGCCTGAACCTGGCTGGCCGCCCGATCGATGTTCAGTGGTCAGTGGCCGACGCTGGCCCGCGCATTCGGGATGACAACCACTTCAATGACCGCCTGGTGGTCAGCCTCGAAGGCACTTTGGCCGGCTGGGATTACCGAAGCGGCCTGAACTTCGGCCAGTCCAAGCGCGAAACCAATGCCGGCTCGGGCTGGCTGAGCGTGACCGGGCTCGCCACCGTGCAAGGCACGGCCACCACGCTCTTCCTCGATCCCAAGCTCAACCCCTTCGGTTTGCAGAACGCCAATGGCCTGGCGTTGCTCCAGGCTGCGAGCATCGACGGCCGCACTCTGCGACTGCACAAGGCTGGCAACTCCAGCGTCGACGCGACGTTCACCCGTGATTTGATGAATCTGAATGGTGGCGCCCTGTCGTTGGCTGTGGGTGGTGAGATGAGGCGCGATACCTGGCAGGCCATCGGCCTCGCCAGCAACGACCCGTCGGCCACCTTGAACAAGCAGATCGATCTGCTGGGCGGCGACAGCCAGGCGTCGGGCGCCAACTCCAGCACCTCCACCAAGATCTCGCGCGACATCACTTCATTCTTCGCCGAAGTCGACGCCCCGGTACGCAAGGGCTTGACGCTCAATGCCTCGGTACGCGCCGACAAGTACAGCGACCTAGGCGAATCCACCGTCAACCCCAAACTCAGCCTGCGTTGGCAACCGATCAAGAGCTTGGTGCTTCGCGGTTCGGCCAACACCGGCTACCGTGCGCCAGCCCTGCCCGAGATCTACACCAAGGAAACCGAGCGTACGCTGATCCCCGTCTTCAACGACCCGATCAACAGCACCACGGCCAATGGTGTCTGCACGCCCAAGACCGGCTTCACGCCTGAGCAGGTCTGCAGCCTGACCAACTACTACCAAATCACCAAGGTACCCAACAACGCGGGTGTCAAGTCCGAAACATCAGACAGTCTGACCTTCGGCTTTGCCTTTGAGCCAACCAGGAACGTGACGCTGACGGTTGACTACTGGCGCACCCAGATCGACAACGTGATCGGCAACCGGGCCATTGACTTCATCCTGAACAACCCGACGATCTACACGAGCCTGTTCCAACGCAATGCGAACGGCACGCTTGGGGTTGTCAACCCGCTGGGCACGAAGGACGCGGTGATCAACACGCCTTCGAACGTAGGGGCCCTGCGCGGATCGGGTATCGACTTGAGCCTGAAGGCCTTTGCACCCAAGCAAAGCTGGGGGCAGCTCTCCGCTGGGATCGATGTGGCCTACCTCACCAGTTGGGAAGCCCGGTCGGAGGGTGTGAACGGTGGCAACTGGGTAAGCGCCTTGGGCCAGTACAACGACGTGGTGCCGGTCAATCCGAATGCCGGACTGTCCAATGCCACCCGTGGCCTGAACAACCGCTGGCGCCATACGGCCCAGATCACCTGGCAGAACGCGGCCTGGATGACCCAGTTGTCACAGCGCTACCAGAGCGCCATCCGCGACCAGAACCTGCCCGCCACCACGGGTGCGGGCACGTCAGGCCCGCGTGATGTGGCGGCGTACTCCCAGTACAACCTATTGGTCAAGTACTCCGGCATCAAGAACTTGGGGCTGAGTCTGGGCGTCAGCAACTTGCTTGACGCGCAACCACCGTTGACCAACCACACCGCGTACAGAGGCTACCTGACCAGCATTGCCGACGTGCTGGGCCGTGCCTACACCGTCACAGCCGAATACAAGTTCTGACTTGGAACCAGCACCCCCATGTACGACGACAAGAAGCTCGGGTTTCTCTTTGTCTTGCCGTTCGTGCTGGGGGTGTTGCTGTTCAAGCTGTTCCCGTTCGTCACCAGCTTTGCGCTGAGCTTCACCCAGTACGACATCATCGATCCACCGCAATGGATCGGCCTGCAGAACTATCGGGAATTGTTCGGTGACGACCCGCTATTTCGCAAAAGCCTAGGGGTCACACTGTGGTTCGCGGCACTGGCAGTGCCGCTGCGTGTGGGGTTCGCGCTGTTCGTGGCCCACGTGCTGAACTACAAGCTGCGAGGCATCAACTTCTTCCGCTCGGCGTTCTACCTGCCGTCCATTCTTGGCGGCAGCATCGCAGTGGCGGTGCTTTGGCGCTTCATCTTCAGCAAGTACGGGCTGGTCAACTTGGTGTTGGTCAAGCTGGGTTTCGAGCCCATCGCATGGCTGGCCGACGAGCACTTCTCGATGTGGACCATCGTGCTGTTGTTCACCTGGCAGTTCGGCTCGGCCATGGTGATCTTCCTGGCAGCTTTACAGAACGTACCGGCCTCGCTGTATGAGGCCGCCGAATGCGACGGGGCCTCGCGCTGGCAGCAGTTCTGGCGGATCACCGTGCCGCTGATCACCCCAGTGATCTTCTTCAATCTGATCATGCAAATGGTGCATGCCTTTCAGGAATTCAACGGGCCGTACCTCATCACCGAGGGAGGCCCACTCAACAGCACCTACGTGCTGGCGCTCCACATCTACGAGCAGAGTTTCCGCTTCTTCAATCTGGGCTACGGCGCGGCGTTGAGCTGGGTGTTGCTGGCCGTGGTGGCGGTGCTCAGCGGCATCAGCTTCTGGAGCAGCCGCTACTGGGTGTTCTATGCAGGCGAGAAGGATGCACCCAAGTGAGCCGGGCCTCCGATTCGAGCAGTCTCAGCGACCACGCCAGCCGTACCCAGACTTTGGTGCGCACCACCTTGCTGCTGTCAGTGGCAGTGGTGATGCTCTACCCGCTGCTGTGGCTGATTGGCGCATCGTTCAAGAGCAACGCCGAGATTTTCAGTGAGGTGGGGTTCTGGCCTCAGTCCTTCGACTTCAGCGCCTATGCCAAGGGCTGGAAGACCAGCACCGAATACACCTTCGCCACCTACTTCGCCAACAGCTTTCTGATCACTGTGCCGCGCATCGCAGTCACGGTGGTGTCTTGTGTACTGGTGGCCTACGGATTTGCGCGCTTTGAGTTTGCTGGCAAGAAGCTGCTGTTCGGCATCATGATCGGCACGATGATGCTGCCGCTGATCGTGCTGCGGCTGCCTCAGTACCTGATGTTCAAGGAGATGGGTTGGCTGGACACCTACCTGCCTCTGATCGTGCCTTCTGCCTTTGCGACCGACACATTCTTCGTCTTCATGCTGGTGCAGTTTCTGCGAGGTATACCGCGCGACATGGAAGAAGCTGCGGTGATCGATGGCTGCAACTCGCTGCAGTTGCTCTGGTACATCATCGTCCCCCTGCTCAAGCCAGCCATCATCTCGGTCATCGTGTTCCAGTTCATCTGGACGATGAACGACTTCATGGGGCCGCTCATCTACCTGGCGTCGGTGGAGAAGTACCCAGTCTCGCTGGCGCTGAAGATGAGTATCGGAGCCACCGAAGAGGTTGAGTGGGCCAACGTGATCGCCATCTCGGTGGTAGCCCTGATTCCCAGCGTGGCGGTCTTCTTCATGGCCCAGCGTCATTTCATCGAGGGCGCATCGTCGTCCGGCATCAAGGGCTGATCAGCCATGGCACAAGTCAGTCTCCGCGGGATCGAGAAGGTCTACCCCAATGGCTTCAAGGCGGTCAACGGCGTCGATCTCGAGATCCGCGACGGCGAATTCATGGTCTTCGTCGGACCCAGCGGCTGTGCCAAGAGCACGCTGCTGCGCATGATCGCAGGCCTCGAGCGCATCACGAGCGGGCAACTGGAGATCGGCGGTCGCACGGTCAATGAACTGCCGCCAAAGCAGCGCGGCATCGCGATGGTGTTCCAGAACTACGCGCTCTATCCGCACATGAAGGTTTACGACAACCTGGCCTTTGGCCTCAAGTTGTCGGGTCTGCCCAAGGCCGAGGTGGACCAGCGCGTACGCCATGCTGCCAAGCTGCTGGAGATGGAAGCCTTGCTCGACCGCTACCCCAAGCAGCTGTCGGGTGGGCAGGCGCAGCGCGTGGCCGTGGGCCGAGCCATCGTCAAGAAGCCTGAAGTCTTTCTGTTCGACGAGCCGTTGTCGAACCTGGACGCCAAGCTGCGCGCCAGCATGCGGGTGCGTCTGACTGATCTGCACCGCACACTTCGCGACCAGGGCCAGCCAGCCACGGTCGTCTACGTCACCCATGACCAGGTAGAGGCCATGACCATGGGTGAGCGCATCTGTGTGCTCAAGGCGGGCGAGATCCAGCAGGTGGACACGCCCACTGCGCTGTACGAGCGACCGGCCAACGCCTTCGTTGCCAGCTTCATCGGCAGCCCCGAAATGAACATCCGGCCAGCAGAACGCCAGACCGTCGACGGCCAGCCGGGCGTTCGTCTGCTGTTCGAGGGCGGTCAACCCAGCCCCTGGTTGCCGCTGCCGGCGGAGCGCGCGCAAGCGCTGGACCGCAATCTCACTGGGGCGCGGCTGCAGTTCGGCATCCGGCCCGAGCACATCGGGCTGCAGCCGCGAGCCGACGGCCGCAGCATGGCCGTGGCCGCCACGCTGCGGTCGGTCGAACACATGGGCAACGAGGTGTTCGCGCATGTCAGCCTGGGCGACGTCCCGATCACCGCCCGGGCACCCGCTGAGGACCTGGTGGTACTGCAGGGCGTGGCGCGCGGCGCCGCCTGCACCGTGCACCTGCACATGGCTGCCGCCCACCTGTTCGACACCGCCAGCGGCGCACGCCTGTGCTGACGCGCCGCCAATGCCTGACCGCCGCAGCAACGGTGGCTGCGCCCTGGGTGCACGCGCAGCCCCAGCGTGTGCTGCGCATGTCGTGGTGGGGCGGCGCGGCGCGCCACGCCGCCACCCTCAAGGCACTGGCGCTGTTCGAGCAGCGCCGCCCGGGCGTCAAGGTCAAGGCCGAGTACATGGGCTTCAACGGCTACCTGGAGCGGCTCACTGCCCAGGTGGCGGGCGGCTCCGAGCCCGATCTCATGCAGATCAACTGGGCCTGGTTGGCCATGTTCAGCAAGCGCGGCAACGGCTTCGCTGACCTGCACGCCCACGCCAAAGCACTGCCGATGGACCAGTTCACCCCGACCGATCTGGCCATGGGAGAAGTCGGCGGCAAGCTCAACGGTATACCTGTCGCCTATACCGCTCGTATCCTCCTCTGGAACGCCAGCACCTTCGCCAAGGCCGGGCTTCCAACACCGCGCAACTGGGAAGAACTCTTTGCCAGTGGCCAGGCCTTGCGCGCCAAGCTGGGGGAGCGCTACTACGCGCTGGACGGAGAGCTTTACGACATGATGCTGCTGGCTCAGAGCTATGTGCAGCAACGACACGGGATGCCGTTCGTGCACCCCAAGGAGCCTCGCGTGGCCATGAGCGAGGCGGCTGCGCTGCTGTGGGTGCAGACTTACCGCAAGCTCATCGACGGTCATGTAGGCACGCCCTTGCCTCTGCGCGCCAGCCTTGGCGGCGCCGAAAAGCCCACCGAGCAGCAGCCTGACTGGACCGCTGGCCGCTGGGCCGGCAACTACACCTGGGACTCGGTGATCGGCCTGCGTGGCTCCACCATCCCCAAGGACCAGATGCTGGCGATCGGCGATTTCCCCACACTCGACGGCGCGGTCGACAGCGGCATGTTCGGTCGTCCGTCGCTGCTGTTCTCTGTGGGACGCAACAGCAAACAGCCCGCGCTGGCCGCTGAGCTGATGGCACACCTGCTGGCGGACCCGCAAGCCACCCAGATGCTGGGGCGGACCCGCGGCGTGCCAGCTGCGCGCGAGCCCTTCGAGGCCCTGGTTCGGAACAAGGCGCT
The DNA here is from genome assembly GCA_903885585.1 of uncultured beta proteobacterium. GTDB lineage: Bacteria > Pseudomonadota > Gammaproteobacteria > Burkholderiales > Burkholderiaceae_C > Rubrivivax. The sequence goes on along the minus strand of CAISJH010000741.1, from coordinate 6,038 downwards.
GCCGCCGCTGGAACTGCAGGCGTACGCGCAGATCCAGCGCCAGCGCACCAGCACCATGGGCATCACGCTGCCCAACGCGTTGTTCGAGCACGCGCGCTTGCACCGCTTCATGCGCGAGGTTTTCGAGACTGTCGCCTACGGCAAGACCACGGACGTCCAGGCGGCACGACGGCTCGTTGAAGAAGGCAATGCCATGCTGCGCCGCATCCGCTGACCGCGCTTTGCCCATCATGCCCAAGCACGACATCAGGCAACTCAACTTCGTACGTCAGCAGGACCCGGACACCGGCGCCAACGTGACCAGGCTGACGCCATCAGACGTCACCTGTCACCGCAACTACTTCTACCAGAAGTGCTTCACCCAAGACGGGAATCGGCTGCTGTTCGGCGCAGAGTTCGGCCCTGGCCCCCATTGGCACTACCACCTGCTCGATCTGAAGTCGCAGACCGCGCTGCAGCTCACCGACGGTGACTCTGAGAATACCTTCGGTGGCTTCCTCAGCCCCGATGACCGGTTGCTCTACTTCGTGCGCGGCGACCGGCAGTTGATCCGGCTGGAACTGGACGGCCTGCGAGAAGACGTGGCCTACACCGTGCCCGAAGGATGGGTGGGCTACGGCACCTGGGTCAGCAACAGTGCATGTACCCACATGGTGGGCATCGAAATCCACGCCGACGACTGGTTCGAGCTGGACGATTGGTCGCGATTCGTCGACATGTTCCATGCGCAGCCGCGTTGCCGAATGATCCGCATCGACCTGCGTACCGGCCAGCGCGACATCATCCTTGAACGCCAAGGCTGGCTAGGGCATCCGCAGTACCGCCCGTTCGACGACCGAACGGTGGCCTACTGCCACGAAGGCCCCAGCGACCTGATCGACGCCCGCATCTGGTTCATCAATGACGACGGTAGCAACCGCCGCTGTGGCCGCATGCACGCGCCTGGCGAGCGCATCACCCACGAGTTCTGGGTGCCGGACGGATCGACCATGGTGTACGTCAGCTTTCGCCAGGGCGAGGGCGAGCGCCAGCGCCGCATCTGCAGCCTCGACCCCCATACGCTGCACAGCACGGTGCTGACCACCATACCGCCGTGCTCGCACCTGATGAGCAACCACGACGGCAGCCTGATCGTCGGCGATGGCAGCGGCGACGACCCTTACCTGCATCTGTTTGATCTGCGGCGCGGCACTTCGGCGCCGCTGGCGCGCCACGACAGCAGCTGGAAGGTTTACAAGCGCAACCGCCAGGTTACCCACCCGCACCCGTCGTTCTCGCCCGATAACCGAGCAGTTCTCTACACCAGCGACGTCCACGGAGAGCCGGCGCTGTTCCTGGCCGAGTTGCCCCAGCCATGAGTCCTGGCAGAGCGATCATGCCGGCCGTCCGGGCTGCACTGACCGGTCTGGCCGTTCTGGCTGGCCCACTGTCCGCTACGCCGGAGTTGGAGTCGAGTGCCACGCGGCCCCAACTCGACGCCATGGCAGCCACCCGCCATCAGGCAGCCAGCTACTTGTCGCAAGGCCCTTCACCCTGGCAGCCTGCCGAAGTGGATGCCGCCCTGTGGCGACCCGATTTCGTCGTGGCTCAAGACGGCAGCGGCACCCACCGTACTGTGCAAGCAGCGGTCGACGCGGTACCGGCTCGTGCCGTCGGCCATGGCGAACAGCGCACCTGGGTGATCCGGGTACGTCCTGGCACGTATCGGGGATCGCTGTGTGTCCAGGGCAAGGCCCCTCTGCGGCTGACCGGCGAGCCGGGCAATGCGCGCGCCGTCACACTGGTCGATGGCCGCTACAACAGCATGCCCAAGCCGGCCGGCGCACCAGCCCAGCCCTGCCTGCCACCCACACAGGCCGACCGGCACGGCACCTCGGGCAGCGCCACCGCGGTGATCGCAAGCCCCGATGTGCTGCTGGCCCACGTGACCATCGCCAACGACGCAACGCAGCCCGGTCGGCCGGCCCTGAGCGAGGGCGCGCAAGCGGTGGCACTGCTGACCCTGGCCGATCGCATTCAGCTTGAGGACGTACGGCTGATCTCGCATCAAGACACCTTCTACGTCCGGCGGCCCGCGCCGCAGGCACCAGCCCGGGTCTTCGTGCGGGGAAGTGTGATTGAAGGTGATGTCGACTTCGTCTTCGGCAATGCCACGCTGGTCATTGACGACAGCACCCTGGTCAGCCGGACTGACCGGCCCCGCTCATCGACGGCGCCGGCGGGCGTGGTGCTTGCACCCAGCACGCCAGCCCATGTCGAGCTGGGTTTCCTGGTACAGCGCAGCCGCTTCGTGGCGGACGCAGCACTGCCCCCCGGCAGCGTGAGCCTGGGCCGCGCCTGGGATGAAGGTGTGGCGCCCGGTGCCTGGCAAGCAGGTGTGTCACCGAACGGGCAGGCCGTGGTTCGGGACAGTGCGCTGGGTCCGCACATCGGCGGCTGGACGGCATCCACCGCACGGCGGCCTTTCGTCGCACTGGGGTCCGCGTCTGAGGCTGCAGTCAAGAGCTGGGCCAACCGCCTGGCCGAACACGGCAACACGACCCTGCCTCATGACATCTCCCGCGAGACTCTGGCTGCCGGCAACGGCTGGGGCGCCGCCGGCCCAGGCACCCGCGGTGGGGCAGACGCCGCACCGCAAGACGTGCACTTGGTGCGCAACCGGGCCGAGCTGGTGGCCGCCCTGCAGCCGCATCCGCGGCCCCGCATCGTGAAGGTGCAGGGTCACATCGACCTGAGCACCGACGACACTGGCCGCCCGCTGGGAGCTGAGGACTTCCGAGATCCGGCCTTCAGCTGGCCTGCTTATGCCGCGGCCTATGCCCCCGCAACTTGGGGCCGTCGGCCGCCCGAAGGTCCGCTGGAAGACGCACGCAAGGCATCGGCCCGAGCGCAAGCGGCCCGCGTGGTCATCCAGGTGCCATCGCGCACCACCCTGATCGGTTGGGGGCCTGGTGCCACCTTGGTCAACGGCGGGTTGGCGCTCGTTCAGGTGCAGGACGTGATCATCCGCAACCTGCACCTACGTGACGCCTATGACCACTTTCCGGCCTGGGATCCGAAGGACAACGATCGCGGCGAGTGGAACTCGGAGTTCGACAACATCATCCTGCGCCAGGCTGAGCGGGTCTGGGTGGACCACTGCACCCTGGACGACGGCGACCGCCCCGATGCGGCCGAGCCCTGGCTGTTGGGCCGGCCTCTGCAGCGCCACGATGGATTGTTGGACATCACCCGTGCGTCCAACCATGTCACCGTCAGCTGGAACCATTTCCGCAACCACGACAAGACCTCGCTGGTGGGCGGCAGCGACCGCCACACCGATGACGAGGGCAGGTTGAAGGTGACCTACCACCACAACCTGTGGGAAGAGACCAAGGAGCGGTCGCCGCGGGTGCGCTTCGGTCAGGTGCATGTCTACAACAATCTGTACGTGGTGCGTCAAAGTGCCACCTTCGGCTACTCCATCGGGCTAGGCCACCGCTCCGCCGTGCTCAGCCAGAACAATGTCTGGCTGGTGCCACCGGACTTGCACGCCGGCCGGCTGGTCCGGTCCTACAAGGGCGAGGTCTTTGAAGACCACGGCTCCACCATCAATGGCCTGCCCGTCGATTGGCCTTTGGCCCTGTCGGCCGTCCAGCCTGAAGTGAAGCTGCAGACCACGGCAGGCTGGCAGCCATTGCCAGGGCCCACCATCGATCCGGCCGACCAGGTGGCTGCACGCGTGCGCGCCCGCGCAGGTGCCGGCCGGTTATGGACGGCCCCCTGACCGCACGATCTGCACACAGCCCCTGCCTCCCAACTCCTCTTCGACACACCATGACCGCTCCCCTTGCTACCCATCTCCGATTCAGCCGCATCCTGCTCACCGGTGCGGCTGGCAACCTAGGCTGCCAGCTTCGGCCGCGCCTCAAGCGCTACTGTGACCAGCTGCGCCTGTCCGACCGGGCAGATCTGGGTACCGCCGCCGAAGGCGAAGAGCTGGTGCAGGCCGACCTGGCCGACCAGGACGCCGTACACGGGCTGCTGGCCGGTGTGGACGTGGTGGTGCACATGGGCGGCGTGTCCACCGAACAGGCTTGGGGCGCCATCCTCGACGCCAACATCTCGGGCCTGGTTCACCTTTACGAGGCGGCACGTGCCCACGGCGTCAAGCGCATCGTGTTTGCCAGTTCCAACCATGTCACCGGCTTCTACCGGCAGGACGAGGTGATCAGCCCGAAAGACCCGATCCGCCCCGACGGCCTTTACGGTCTGAGCAAGGCTTTCGGCGAGGGCCTGGCGCAGCTGTACTGGGACCGCTTCGGCATCGAGACGGTGAGTCTGCGCATCGGCTCATCCTTCCCCGCGCCGCGCGACCGGCGCATGCTGGCTACCTGGCTGAGCTACGACGACGCCGAGCGCCTGGTGGTGGCCGCCCTGTCGGCTCCGGTGGTGGGCCACACCATCGTCTATGGCGTCAGTGACAACCCGCTGACCTGGTGGGACAACACCAGCGCCCGGCATGTGGGCTTCCGGCCGCAGGACAGCTCCGAGGTCTTCCGCGCCGAGATCGAGCAGCGCCAGGGCGCCATCGACAGCAGTGATCCTGCGGCACGCTTCCAGGGCGGCGCCTTCGTGCGCACCGGCCCGTTCTTCGACTGACCTCACGCTGCGAGACCATTGCATGTCTACATCCAACGCCACCGTGTTGTGCGAGGCCCGATGCCAGGTCGGCGAGAGCCCGATCTGGCATGCCGCCGAGCAGGCGCTGTACTGGGTCGACATCGAAGGCCGCGCGGTGCACCGCGTCGATGCCGCCGGCCAGCACCGGCAATGGGCGGTGGCCGAGCGCATCGGCTGTATTGCGGTGCACGCCCAGGGGGGCCTTCTGGCGGCCATGGAGACCGGGCTGTTCCAGCTGACCCAGCAGGCCGACGGCACGCTGGCGGCTGCACGCGTGCAAGCGGTCGAGTTTCCGCTGCCGGACATGCGCTTCAACGACGGCCGCACCGACCGCGAAGGCCGCTTCTGGGTGACCAGCATGGTGCGCAACATGGCAGCAGCCTCACCGGCTGGCGCCCTGTTTCGGTACGCACAAGGCCAGTTCACGGCCACATCGGTCACCGGCCTGCGCACCGGCAACGGACTGGGCTTCAGCCCCGACGGACGTGTGATGTACCTGTCGGACTCGCACCCCACGGCACAGAAGATCTGGGCCTTCGACCTGGACAGCGACGGCCAGCCGACGGGCCAGCGCCTGTTCGTCGACATGCAGCAGCACCCCGGCCGACCCGACGGCGCCGCCGTGGATGCCGACGGCTGCTATTGGATCTGTGGCAACGATGCGGGGTTGGTACACCGCTTCACACCCGATGGACGACTGGACCGCTCGCTGGCCATACCGGCGGCCAAGCCCGCCATGTGCGCCTTTGGTGGCAGTCGTCTTGACCGGTTGTATGTGACCACGATTGCGCCAGGAGCACCCATACCGGGCTATGAAGCCTCTCTGGCTGGCGCAGTCTTCGTGCTCAACCCACAGTGCACCGGCTTGGTCGACACGGAGTTTGCTGGCTGAGCCTGATGAAGGTTGGCGCCGCAGCTTGCCGGTGTCGATGTGGGCTACGCTGCCTGGCCACTAGAGCGCCACTTGCCACCACTCATGCGCCGGCGCTTCAGGTTGTGTTGCGTGATCACTTTGCAGCACAGCCATCACCTTGTCCACCGCCACTGTGCAGGTAACCACCGAAACGCCAGCCTCATGTATGGGCCGGCCTGACCTCTTGCCAGACAACATGTTCAGCGACCTCACCATCTGCCTCAACACTCAGGCCGCAGAGCCTCGCTTTGCCCCCGATGAACGAGCCATTCTGCTGGCCACGCCGGGCATTGGCCCCGGCGTCATACAGCGCCTGGAAGAGGCCCCGATGGCCACTTCAAATTCCTCCACCCGTGGCCGGGTCAAATTCCCCCAGGCCAGGACATTGGGGAGTGTCTCTCAGTCGGCTGAGTCCTTGATGGCCAGACGCTGGGCGGCTTCCTTGAGTCGGTAGCTTTTGCCT